>NZ_LWGG01000566.1:0-412 GCF_001635365.1 Oleiphilus sp. HI0128
ACTGTAAGAGAGTCGTTAAAGCATCTTATTCAAAATGCGCCACGTGGTTGCCATAATATGGTGCAAGCTAAGTTACAAGACCTGCCAGAGACTGAAGATGACTTGGTGCAACGAAACCTTACTAAGTCTCAAGAGCTCAAAACCTGGATTCTAAAAGCAAAATCTATTGAAACGGGTACTTGGCTGCAACTTGAGCGAGAAGGAAAGGAACCGCAATACATGCGCTTGGTCTGGATAGCGAAAGGCTATAGCAAGTTCGTATGTGTAAACCATCAGGGTATGAAAGTTATTGAGCTGGGCTTACTAAAGTTTGCGACGTACCTAAGAGACCGGCGAATATCTCTGGATTTTGATTATGAACTACCCATGGTTAACCAGAGCCTCGACAATATGGTTGCCGAGGTTTACGACA
>NZ_LWGG01000567.1:0-753 GCF_001635365.1 Oleiphilus sp. HI0128
GTGATGTTGACCTGGAAGCGCTTAAAGAAGCAGTTGGCCCACAAACAGCCGGGATCATGATGACTAACCCTTCGACCTGCGGCGTGTTCGAAAGACAGATCGAAGAGATTGCCAAGACGGTTCATGACGCGGGCGGTTTGCTTTATTACGATGGTGCGAACCTGAACGCGATCTTGGGTAAAGTACGCCCGGGCGATATGGGTTTTGACGTGCTGCATATGAACTTGCACAAGACCTTTGCAACACCTCACGGTGGCGGTGGACCAGGGTCTGGCCCAGTTGCTGTAGGTGAGCGTTTACTACCATACCTGCCTACGCCAATGGCGGGTTGTCAGGCGCAAGCAGACGGCGTTAAGAATTATCATTGGGTGACCCAAGCAGATAATGTAGATTCCATCGGTCGCCTAAGTACCTTCATGGGTAATGCCGGGATTATTCTTCGAGCCTACATTTACGCAGTACTACTTGGCCGAGAAGGCTTGCATCGAGTTGGTGAGTTTTCAACCTTGAGTGCAAACTACATGGCTAAGTTGATGGCTGATGCCGGTTTTGAATTGGCCTATCCTGAGCGTCGAGCCACGCATGAGTTTATTGTGACGATGAACAAACAAGCGAAAGGTCTGGGTGTCACGGCGATGGACTTTGCCAAGCGTTTACTCGATTACGGCTACCATGCTCCGACCACTTACTTCCCCTTGTTGGTACCAGAGTGTTTGCTGATTGAACCAACCGAGACAGAGTCTATTGACGAGC
>NZ_LWGG01000568.1:0-340 GCF_001635365.1 Oleiphilus sp. HI0128
CTCATGTGTATGCTCTGGGAGTTCTTTGCCTGCAGCGATTCGATAAAACTTAGCGGTGTAGCGTTCATCGGAAATAGGTAATACAAACTCTTTTATGCTGCTTGAAAAGCCTGACCACGATAACTGGTCGAAGTCTTTATCAACAAACCGCCTCAGTGGCGGTGGAATCTCGACCTGCTGATTCGCTGAGTTCAAAGGTTTGTCATTCGCGACAGGATCATCAAGCCGCGCGAGAATATTGTCTAGTACGTTCGCGCCAACCGGCTCAGGCTCCAGGCTAGATAATATATCACCGCCTAAGCTTTCGTAACGTCGTACTTTTGCGGCACACGAACCGCAA
>NZ_LWGG01000569.1:0-444 GCF_001635365.1 Oleiphilus sp. HI0128
AAAATTCGATGCAAATATATGGCTTTAGTGGGTCAGTTTTGGGTGCAAATCAACAATGAGGCCAATGTAGCACTGATGTAGCACAACTTATTCCAAGCATGCCAGCTACTAAAATAACCAATTGAAATAAAAGAAGAAAAATGGTGCCCCCTCCCTGACTTGAACAGGGGACCTACCGATTATGAGTCGGGTGCTCTAACCAACTGAGCTAAGGGGGCACTGATTTTGGCTTTGAGCCAAGAGATGATCCAGAGAGTTCTTGATCAATACGGGGCGCATTATAATGCGCCCCGAAAGAAGATGCTAGAGGAAAATGCTTATTCGTCCAGGAAGCTTCTTAGGTGATCTGAGCGGCTTGGATGGCGTAGTTTTCTTAGCGCTTTCGCTTCGATCTGACGGATACGCTCACGCGTTACGTCGAACTGCTTACCTACTTCTTCCAAA
>NZ_LWGG01000570.1:0-653 GCF_001635365.1 Oleiphilus sp. HI0128
TTGCTGTATCAAAGCGCTCACGATCTTCCGCTTTGTCGATGGTATCAGCATTCGCTCCAACCATTTCAACGTTGTACTTATCAAGCACACCTTCGCGCTCTAGGTCCAATGCACAGTTCAATGCAGTCTGACCACCCATTGTTGGCAACAACACGTCAGGGCGCTCTTTCTCGATAATCTTTTCAACTGTCTGCCAGGTAATCGGCTCGATATAAGTCGCATCGGCCATTGCAGGATCAGTCATAATGGTTGCCGGGTTAGAGTTAACCAAGATAACTCGATAACCCTCTTCGCGAAGCGCTTTACACGCTTGAGCACCTGAATAGTCAAACTCACAGGCCTGCCCGATGACGATAGGGCCGGCGCCTAGTATTAGAATACTCTTTATGTCGGTACGCTTTGGCATTTAATTCTTTCCGTTCTCTAAGAGTTAGGTTGTAAATAGCTAAGGTGCTCACTCACAACAAAATAGGTTCACTTTCAGCAAGTATTTTGCTGACTAAACAACAGTACTAATTACTTAGCACGAGCTCTCATCGTATCGATGAAGCGGTCAAACAAAGGCGCGACATCATGCGGGCCCGGGCTCGCTTCGGGATGGCCCTGGAAACTAAACGCTGGAGTATCCGTGCGTTCAATACCTTGTAAGGAAC
>NZ_LWGG01000571.1:0-292 GCF_001635365.1 Oleiphilus sp. HI0128
CAACTGTCTGCCAGGTAATCGGCTCGATATAAGTCGCATCGGCCATTGCAGGATCAGTCATAATGGTTGCCGGGTTAGAGTTAACCAAGATAACTCGATAACCCTCTTCGCGAAGCGCTTTACACGCTTGAGCACCTGAATAGTCAAACTCACAGGCCTGCCCGATGACGATAGGGCCGGCGCCTAGTATTAGAATACTCTTTATGTCGGTACGCTTTGGCATTTAATTCTTTCCGTTCTCTAAGAGTTAGGTTGTAAATAGCTAAGGTGCTCACTCACAACAAAATAGGTT
>NZ_LWGG01000572.1:0-668 GCF_001635365.1 Oleiphilus sp. HI0128
GAGTTTGTTGCTGCTTTATTCGACGATCAAGCATAAATCTCTGTCGATAAGATCTCAGCTTAAATCAATAGGCCTACTAAATAATGATACATTTTGAGAATGTCACCAAGCGTTATAGCGACGGCCATGAAGCACTTAATGACGTAAGCTTTTCAATGGCGCGTGGTGAAATGGCATTTTTAACAGGCCATTCCGGCGCAGGTAAAAGTACACTGCTTAAGCTGATTATGTTGATGGAAAGAGCCAGTGAAGGAAAGGTCACTGTGGGTGAGCAAGACCTTATGCGCATCCCAAAGCGGCAAATTCCTTATTACCGGCGTCATGTCGGCGTTGTTTTTCAAAATCATCGCTTGTTATTTGATCGCAGTGTTTACGACAACGTTGCGCTTCCCCTAGAAATTTCGGGAATGAACCCGCGCGATATCGGGCGTCGCGTACGTGCCGCATTAGATAAAGTCGGTTTGCTTTCAAAAGAGAAAATGACACCCATTCAGCTCTCAGGCGGTGAACAACAGCGTATCGGTATTGCCAGAGCCGTTGTCAATAAACCTCCCGTTTTGTTAGCCGATGAACCAACCGGAAACCTCGACCCCGAGCTTTCAGCCGAAATCATGAACTTGTTTAGCGAGTTCAATCAAGTCGGCGTCACGGTACTGATAGCGAGCCAC
>NZ_LWGG01000573.1:0-503 GCF_001635365.1 Oleiphilus sp. HI0128
TGATTACCACCGCTGTAGATGAGACAGGCAACGAGATTCAACAAATAAATAGCGCATTGCCATTTAAGTCTGAAGGCATAAAGCAAGCAGGGAGACCTTTGGGGGCAGATACCTCAGATGTATTAAAGTCTTTGGGCTATAGTGATGAGCAAGTTCAGGGGCTTAGAGAGGGGAAGTGTGTTAAGTAAGCATATATCTCGCTGTGAACCTGACTCGTGCTAACCTGCCAGCGAGCCGTGGAAGGCTCTGCCTACAGCTGAGGCTAAGTCGGGGCCTTGCTCAATAACGCAATCAGCGCTTCAATCTCACTTAATTTCTCTTCTGCGTTCTTGGCCTCAAGCTCAAACTTAAGTTTTGTGGCGCCTTCTAGCTTGTACTTTATCGGGTTCTTTTGCACTAGCTGAACGATGGCCAAGGGGTCGACTTTCGTGTCTTTTGAAAACTCAAAACTACCGGAGGTCTCGCCTGCGTCGATTTTATCGATGCCAACAGGATCGGCTTTG
>NZ_LWGG01000574.1:0-19454 GCF_001635365.1 Oleiphilus sp. HI0128
GGAAAATCACTGAACGCTAGTTAGCTTCAGATTCCCAAAAAGGGAACTGTCCGCTGCCGAACAGTTTAAATTTAGCGCAGAGTATAGCCTTTATAGAGCAATATGTAGATACATATTCACTTTTGCCGGGTCTTGAACAACATGCATTTGAGAGCGTTTAAGGCCGCAACAGGTCGCCAAGTATGTCATATGCGCTTCACTTCTGGGGTTTACATGCCAGTCAAGGAAGTCCATATAGGGCTGGCTAGCGTTATTAGTGCTCAAATTAGCAATGACGATTTCACTTCCCTTTCGCGTATGGCTCATTAGCTTTTCCAAGGTTAGCTTAAACGAGGCATCGTTCAAGTAATCAAATAACCCTTCTGACCAAATCAGGTCATACTTTTCATCGCTTTCAATATCTTGGACTCCGCCATGTGCAAAGCCAACCTGATCACTATACTTACGACACAGGATACTAGCGTAATCTAAAGCCTTCCAGGACTGATCAATGCATAAAAAAGACGAGTCGCTTTTATACTGCCCCAAGTAATCCGCGATAGAGCGGGAAGAACCTGAAGCGATATTTAGGACATTCATACCTTGCTGATGCTGTTCCGCAGCAGCCATTACGTCAACGAAGTAGCGCTGGCTATGTTGAAAGGCCGAAACAAAAGCCTGACTATTCCAGAACTGATCCCAGTTCCTTAAGTCTGTCTTGGGTGTAAGAAAGTGACCGTAAATACGTTCTAATAATTCAAAGTCGCCAGCATAGCCATTGGGTTTTCGATACGCCAAGCCTTGCATAGTATCGAAACTTAGCGCCTTGCCCATCAAGTCTTCTTTATAGTCTGGCCCATAGTAATTAAATTCTCCTCGGCTCTTTGCCTGATTAAAATCAACCAAAGCTTGTTTTAATGCTGGGTACTGATCAGGCTCTGGGCCACCAGCATTCACAAGATCCTGCAAATAAAGTACGGATGTATTCATACTTTTGACCTCACTAAGAAAGTAACAAATAAATGGTCATATCACTGCCCTGCTTCACAAACCTAAAGCAAATACGGACGAACATAGATACCTATGACCGTGAAATTCCTATATCTCTCCATTCTGAAGAAAAAAATTAGAACAAAAAAACCAATTTACAGAGATATAGACGGACAAAACGCAGAAATAGTCACAATTATTTTATTTTTCTTTTTTATTCAGACAGTTAGCTAGATGTCAGCCATGACATCTAGCTCTTTCGTAGGCAGAGGGTTCGCCCCTCAAAATTCGGAGCTCAGTAGAAGCCGGAGGTCATATTTAAAACATGCCTAATGTAATCAATAGTTTATGATCTCTAACCTTGATAGACTTCAAAGTAGATTTTGCTAATTGGTGCTTAGCATCATCGTCACGTAAGCGATAGACAGGAAGCTTCTCGCTAGCTTTAGACAGCACTAGCTCAGCCAGTTTGGCAATCTTTGGTGTTAGTTGTTTTGGCAATAAGTCGATCTCAAGGTCGACCAGTCGAGGTGAGTCTAAATAAAATTCCCCGCTATCCTGCTGGTAGCGGAGGGTACCGGCGATTTTACCTCTGCCACCACCTTTAAAGCCGCCTGGTGCGATGACATCAACATGCATAAAAAAGCCAACTTCATTACTGACGTTGATTAACTCCACTTTTGGCTCGGACAAGCGAACAGTAAAGAAGTACTGTTTCTTTTCTAAGGGCATCATCGCCTCAATCTTTTCTTGCAAGCTTCGTTCTGTCAGCTCAATGGTGTAGGTAAATCCTGAGGACATCTGGGAGAATGAAAACATAAGTAAGAATACAAAAATACGGGTCATAGTGAATGTGAGTTTACCTTAAGTACAGCAAATCATGCGAGCCTAAAAGAATCTGTAGCGATTCACTACAAACATTAGCTTTAAGCGTAGCAATCCGCTACAATCCAGATATCAACCTCAGTTTGGAGATTCTTTGATGGCTAAATCCAATTCCCCTATCCGTTTAGAAAGTGAACTTATGAAACAAGCCAAGTTAAGTGGTGAACTTAACAAGCGCTCAGTGGCTGAACAGATAGAATATTGGGCAGAAATAGGCCGCGGGGTTTCTGGTGTCGTAGACCCTGAAACACTCATTAAAGTAAACAGTGGTCTTGCAAAAATCAATGTAGAAGAAACGCATAATGTCGACATTGATGCTGACGATATATTCAGCAACCTGGAACAACAACGCGACTCAGGTTCTTTGATGAGAAACATCACCACTACCAATTATGCCTTTCAGGCCTCAAGTACTGATAAGGGCATGCTTGAAAGAATCGACCAACAAGGTAATGTCACCACCGGCTATTTTGAAAATGGCGTATTTATAGAATCTAGAGTATAAATTGAATAAAGAATCAAAACAGCTGTGGCTGCTCGCCGGAGGAAATGGCGCAGGAAAATCTACCTTTTATAGAACGCAGCTACAACCTCGTGATCTACCCTTCGTTAACGCCGATAATATCGCTCGCCAAGTATTCCCCGATGCGCCTGAAGCGCATAGCTATCAAGCCGCAGCCATCGCTGAGCGGCTCAGGAATGAGCTCTTGGAAGAAGGACGTAGTTTCTGTTTTGAAACCGTTTTCTCTCATCCCTCCAAAATCGACTTTGTAGGAAAAGCCAAAGCTCACGGTTACGAAGTAATTATCGTCTTCGTTCATCTTTCAACCCCCGAACTTAACAAAGCACGAATACAGCAAAGGATTGAAGAAGGCGGTCACGCAGTACCAGAAGATAAAGTCGTCAGCCGTATACCTCGCACCATGCAAAATATAAAAACAGCGCTAGTGCTGGCAGACAAAGCTTATCTCTTAGACAACTCTGACTACCTAAAGCCCTTCGATCTCGTTGCTCAGATCACGCAAGGATTAGTAACGAAAAAAGCAAACACCCTGCCCGATTGGGCGAGATTTCTACTAGAAAGTTAAAGCCTGATACACACGCCGCTAAGTCAGATAGCTCTGTCTTCAAACTAAGAGACTCTAAAATGCAGATGAGGGCCTATCAAACCGTCAGCGAAGTCACAAACATACCAATTAAACCAATCAGACTAATAACAAAACCAATACTCCGGGCCAAGGCTATATTCGCGTAATAGCACAACATATGCATCACACGCCCAGCAAAATAGGTCACAGAAAACGCGTCGATATAGCTTGCATCGGCACCACTATAAACAGCAAACAAAGCAAACAGGATAAATACCGCGATCGTCTCATTGGTATTTGAATAAGTACGAGAGGCTCGAAATAAAAATCTAGCGTGATCAGCTTCGACGGGATAACCCGGTGTATGTTTCAATTTAATTGATGCTGCGTCAGAAACAAGTATTTGGGTGAGCAGCAATAAGCCGGTCAGTCCAACAATGAGTAGCGTGAGTTGATAGTCTGCAAATACTTCCATATATTGATCCTAGTACTTTCATAAGTGATTGGGTTCACTAATTGTAAAGCGCTGAATACTATTTAATGCTTACCTCATCACCCTAATGCTACCTAAAACCTTAAATACACAGTTCTATCAGTAGGACAAACGAAGCTATTAACGTTAAAGCGACACGACGATTTAACCCTGCAATTCTGCAAGAAAGGTTTAATAAGAGATTGGGAACACCAGAGCAAGTACACACATGAACAACGCCATTCCAAGTGAAGTAATCACAATCCAGTTATCATCTATCAACTTAGGCATATACTTTCCCTCGGTATTTATCTAACTAATAACAAATACATTAATTGATAATGATTATCATTACAACCACCCTCCTGTGACCTGTAATGGATTTAACTCACCTCCCTTGGTAGTCCAGCCTAGCAATGCCATCTCTACACCGAGGCGATCAACACTTTCCGGCAATCGAAGCCGACTGCTCCACAACTCCTGCCTACTAGCAGTATCTTTCTTGCTGAGTAAAAACTCATGGTGTAAGGACAGTACAACAAAATCTTGCTGTAGATTTCTGCCGCGGTTTTCACCAGCATTAATGTTTGAGAGCATATCAAAGCCGAGTAAGGCTATATTGATCTTGAACGACTTATCCTGCTCTGCTTCTATCTTGGTGGTATAGCGAATTAACACCTCGCGTCCATCAATATCAATCTGTAAACCACCTAGACCCTCTACCCTCTGTGCCTGGGGTAAGCGTTGACACCGAAACCACCCATTCCAGCCCTTGCCACTCACAATAAATCCCGGAGTCGCGACTTGTCTAATTAAACCTAGACGCTGATAAAGGCGCTGCCGATTGCCATATTGAGCCTTGGCAAACTCATCCTTCCAACCGATGTAATCCCAATAATCAACATGGAAGGCTAAAGGGAAAAGTGACTTCCATAAACGCTTATCGTGCTTGAACTTACTGATCCATCGTTCAGCTGGAGGGCAACTGCTACAACCTTGTGAAGTGTAAAGCTCAATCAGACTGCCTGGCTCATCTGAGCTGGTAAAACGTAAGTTTCGTTCTTGAGCATTTACCGAGGCCATATAATTCACACTCAACAAAAGACATACCATCAAGCCTGTAAAACGTCGCACTTTAGAACCGTACACGCGGGCAACTCCTATCTCTTATACCTCAATATGAGGGATACGCATATGTAGTTATGACTTCAAAAGAACATGATAGTTCCAACACATTCAAAAAATTGGTACTCACCTACAAATAAAATGAATACAAATTCATATTATTGATTGAATACCGTTATTGCTGCTAGTATGAAAAGTATAGGATGCACAATAAATACGAGGTCGATATGAGTTCAGTAAGCGATTCAGCAAAAACGGTAAAGCAAAAAGCTAGCGATTACCTATCGGTTGGCCAAATTCGCTACCTGAAATCTGCTTCTGACCTAAGGGCTTATCTAATGTTTGCCTTCAACTGGCTACTCATCGCTTTTGCTTTCTTTATCGTTGCTGTTTGGCCAAATATCATTACCGTCATAGTGGCTTTATTCATTCTAGGAGGACGGCAACTCGGTCTTGGTATACTTCTGCATGAATGCTCTCACCGCTCATTCTTTTCCACCCAAAAGCAGAATGACCTGGTTGGCCATTGGTTGGCAGGTATTCCGGTACTTGTGCCTATCGACTTCTACCGTCCTTATCACTTTACTCACCACACTAAAACCGGAACCGACGAAGACCCCGATGTTGGTAACATTGCTCAATACCCGGTTAGCAAAGATAGCTTTAAGCGCAAGATCATTCGTGACTTTCTTGGTTTATCTGGGCTCAAGGCAACATCAGCTTTGTTATTTTATGTACTTCCAGGGCGTGCTGGAAATGCCGTTTCCTTGGGTGTAAACAGCGATAAGATCGGAACAGATGCTGGCTGGAAAATGGGACTTAGAAACTACCTTCACGTCGTCAGTTTCCACCTTATATTTTTTAGTATCTTGGCGGCGAGCGGACATGCCAGCCTCTATGCTTTATGGTGGATTGCCTATATTTTTACTCATCCCTTCATCATTCGAGTTCGTCAAATCGCCGAGCACGGCGCCATGCCAGCACTTGCCTCAGAGGATGTTCGCCACACGACACGTACAACCATCGCCAACTGGTGGGAGCGTTTACTGTTTGCACCGAATTATGTGAACTATCACTGCGAACATCATTTGCTCCCAACCGTTCCCAGCTATCGACTATCTGAAATGCATCGCATTCTTAAGCTACGTGGATTTTATAAGAGTAATGAAGAGGCGTTGGTGGAAAAGGGTTATCCAGAGATTATTCGATTAGCTTCTGCTGGATGAAAAACACTTCGCAGCATAGATGTATGCACAGCCTTCCTCGGCTCGCAAGCGGGCAAGCACAGGGTTAATCCAGCGAGGGATGAAACCCTCTGCCAACGCTGGATTTATCCCAATTTAAACTTTTCGATGTGCTGTTTAAGTTGAGCGGCTAGCTCACCAAGCTGTGCACTGGAATTGGCAAAGTTATGGGAGTCAGTAGCAATTTGTTCTGACAGCTCAGAAATCTCATTAATACTTCGGCTAACGCTTTCTGTCACCTCTGCTTGCTCTGCTGCGCTCGTCGCTATTTGCGCATTCATATCACTGATCGTGTGAGCACTTCGGGTGATTGCTTGCAAGGAATTATCAGCGTCTCGAGCTTTTTCCACGCTGTCTTTAGCCATTTCTTGGCCTAAAGCTATTGACTCAGTTGCACCTTCGGTACCCGCCTGTAGCTGCTGAACCAAGTGCTGAATTTCTTCAGTCGATTTCTGTGTCTGACTCGCCAAGGTACGCACTTCATCTGCAACGACGGCAAAGCCGCGACCACTATCTCCTGCACGAGCCGACTCGATGGAGGCATTCAAGGCTAGTAAGTTTGTTTGATCAGCGATGCCTCGAATAAAATCTAACACGGTACTTATGTTGTGCGTATCCTGTTCAACACGCTGTATGGTCTCGGCTGTATGTTCGACACCTTCAGCTAGCTGATCAATCACCGATACCGCAACATTAACAACTTGGGACCCGGATTCGGCCTCGGAGTTCGCTTCTTTCGCTGCTTCCGCTGCCGAATGCGCGTTATCCGTCACATGAGATACTGCCACACTCATCTGTGTAATCGCTGTCGCAACGCGTTCAGATTGGTCTTTCTGTTGATTAATTCTATCTTGAGTATTAATCGTCAAAGAGCTCAATTACTCTGATGCCTCGCTAATATGATCAACCAGCTCAGTTAACTGCTTAATGATTCCTTCGACTTGATCTAGAAATTTATTGAAGGTTAGTACCATGCCATTTATTTCTATCACGGGTGAGCTGGACTCAACACGGAGCCCCATATCTAAGGTATGACTAATATGGCTGATTTGTCTCGAAGCATCAGAGATCGGTTTGGAGATGTGTCGGCCGATAAGTAAGGCGCAGATCGCAGCTAACACAGTCACTACTAACACTGGCCAGGCCATTTCCTTCAAGATATGACGCTGAATCCCTTCTAGACTAAGCACAGAAAATACTGCCGTAATTTGCGCTCCGTTTTCCACCTCATCCAGAGGCGACCTGCTTAAAAATAAATAGTCTTCTGTATCAATAAATTGCTTATGAGTACTGGCGAGCAGTTCGTCTATAGAAGCTTGCTGCACGCCCCCGATTTCAGCCCTGTACTCATATTCCATTGCACGAGGTGGCTGAGCTTTCGCAAACGCCTAGGCGGGGCTCGCTTTAGACATCCCTTCTATTTTCAAATAAAGCAAACCTGAAGACGCATACAAAGATTGCGCATCTTTATTACGCAGTTTCATTTTGTTGGCACCATTGACACTGCGTGTTGCTAAATTAACGATTGGTTTTAGGCTAGCTTCACTAACCTGAATCAGCTTATCTCTTTCAGCATTGTACATACTGCTGTAGAGCACCCAGCTAAGTGATAACACAATCACTAGAGCGAAACCCATAAACGATAGCAGTAAAATATTGCCTATCTGGAATAGCTTGTTCATATCGTCACTTACCCGTCCTTGATAACTTAGAAACCATTACGGCTATTGCCCACTAGCACATTGGCCTTTGACACAAAACGCTTCATAGCCTGAGTGACAAGTCGAGCATGTCTCTACACTCAAGGGTGAGGCAGGGTCCGCTGCAGTAATGTCCGTTCCATCCTCTTTGAAAACGCTATAAACTGCGTCACCACTTTTGTGGCCAGTAACGAGAAGAATACCTAATTCCTTAAGGTGAAGAATCATCGATGCACCATCGGCCATTTTTCCATCTTTGGTCTTGTAACTCTCCGTCTTACTTGGCTCGACCAATACCGAAACGGCACCAGGGCCTTCTGGCCTAACACCGCAATATGTCTCAACCGTTCCCTGATAAATAGGCGGTAAACTGCTTACATCTGCGTCACAGCCTGGTAGAGCACCGATACTGGTCAAGGGGG
Organism: Oleiphilus sp. HI0128; assembly: GCF_001635365.1. Lineage (NCBI taxonomy): Bacteria > Pseudomonadati > Pseudomonadota > Gammaproteobacteria > Oceanospirillales > Oleiphilaceae > Oleiphilus > Oleiphilus sp. HI0128. The sequence goes on from NZ_LWGG01000574.1 coordinate 7,906, forward strand.
TAGAAACCGATGTCCAGGAACGCCAGTCGGCCGGATAAGGTGCATCGCCACCAGCAAAACCCTGGGAAGAAAACAGCATCAATATGGTAACAAATAGGGCAATTCTTTTTAGCATTATTATCATTCTCCAAATAGAGCTGTTAACCCGATTTTATATATATAGTTCTTCACTCGATACTATATATAGTCGCTAAACCCCGTTTTGACAAAACCAGACAAGCTGCTGTTTCACTTAATTAAAGGCTTTTATTGCGCTCAGGATCTTATAAAATGACGCAAGCCTGTCATTCTGGAGCCCTGTCTTTGTTACCCATTTCCCAGTTTTTTCCTCAAGTGATTGCTCAACTGAGCGAACATAAGGCATTAGTACTTCAAGCCGAACCCGGTGCGGGAAAATCAACCGCTTTACCTTTGGCCTTACTCAAGGACTTGGCACTTCAAGGGAAAAAGATTCTTTTACTGGAGCCTCGCCGTGTAGCCGTTAAGGCCATTGCTTACTACCTCGCGAAACAGCTTGGGGAGAAAGTCGGTGAACGCATAGGTTATCAGATCAAGAATGATCGAAATGTGTCGCAAAACACCGTTCTCGAAGTCGTTACTGAAGGTATTCTCACCCGACGATTACAGCAGGACCCGGAGCTATCTGATATTGGCCTGGTGATCTTCGATGAGTTTCACGAACGTTCAATTCATAGTGACTTATCACTAATGCTTTGTCTCGAAGTTCAACAAGCGCTTAGAGATGATTTGATGCTCCTGGTCATGTCTGCGACCATCGATACACAAATGCTCTCACACTATATGAACGCAGCCCCCATCGTAGAATGCCCGGGGCGAACATTCCCGGTAGCTACTGACTATCAAGCCGCCAATAGTCCTAATGAATACCTCGATAAGCAAGTTCTCAGAGCCATCCGAAGCGCGCTTCAAGATGATGCACACGGCGATATTCTGGTCTTCCTCCCCGGCCAAGGTGAAATTAAGCGCTGCCTAGCCAGTGCGCAAGAACGTTATTCCGACAATGACCTGCTACTTCTGCCACTCTATGGCGGGCTAAGCCTTCAGAAACAGGAGCAGGCTCTGCAGAAAGACGAGCAAGGCCGAAGAAAGATTATTTTCGCCACTAATATCGCCGAAACCAGCTTGACCATCGAAGGGATTCGCTGCGTCATTGACAGTGGCCTTGAACGTCAAATGCGTTATGACGCTGGCTCCGGTATGAGTCGTCTGGAAACCAAGTACATATCCAAAGCATCGGCCGAACAGCGTCAGGGCCGTGCAGGCAGAACCCAGGCTGGCCACTGTATTCGCTTATGGAGCGAGAGCAAACAACAGTCTCTGAGTGACTTTCAAAGCGAAGAAATCTGCATAAGTGACTTAACTCAGCTCGGCTTAGAATTATGCCTTTGGGGAAATAACAACTACCAGAGCATCCCCTGGCTCACGGCGCCTCCGGAAGCGCATTACAATGCCGCGATGCAAGTACTCAAAGACCTCGGTTTGCTGGATCAACAAGCTCAGGTCACCCGACTGGGCAAGCTCGCGGCAAAGCTACCTGTTAGCCCGCGCCTTGCAAGTATGTTGTTAAGCACCGACAAGCCCGAAGATCAGCGTGTCGCTTGCAACTTAGCCGCTCTGCTTTCTGAACAAGATATCTTTCTCCATAATAGAGATACCGACATATCCAGACGTCTCAACGCGCTGTCGGATTTTGGCCGAGACAAAGCACAGTCCCTTAAAGACTACGCCTTCCATCGTTCACGAGTCGAGCAAGCCTTCTCAAGCACTCAGTCGCTGCAAAAGCAATTAGCAAAATTAGCCGCTTCGAAAGCAGATATTGAGCCGACTATCTACCCTGCAGACCTTGGCAAACTCTTACTCATCGCCTTCCCTGAGCGACTGGCCAAACAGCGCCAAGCAGGAGACGGCAAATATTTGATGGCGAACGGTAAAGGCGCTTACCTCAACGAAGACGATTCACTCTTTGATGAGCCTTGGTTAGTCATTGCTGACTGCGATGCACAGAAGAAAGAGGGCCGGATTTATAGCGCGGCAGCCATTGACAAAGCCTCAGCTCTCGAAGTCTTGTCCGAGCATATCAACGAAGAAGAACGTTTCGAGATCAACCCTAAAACGCAGAAAATAACGGGCTCTATGCAAACCCGTATTGGCGCGATTACCATAGATAGCCAAGTCATCAGCAATATTCCAAACGATGCCTTCACCCAATGCCTGGCTCAGCTGGTCAAGAAACAAGGCTTAAGCGTTTTAAACTGGACGCAGCAATGCGATGACTGGCTGGCCCGAGCAAGCTGGCTAGGACAACACCTTGAAAACTTCCCAAGCTTGTCAAAACAAAGCTTAATCGACGATATCGAGACTTGGCTGCTACCCTATTTATCTAGCGTCAGCAGTATGAACGCACTTAAAAAAGTAAACATTCTTGAGCTAGTGAAAAGCTGCCTGGACTGGAATGATCAGCAGCGCATCGAAAGCGAAGCCCCAACGCATTACCAAACACCAAGTCAGAAACGTGTTCCAATTCGCTACGACAGTGACCAAGGCCCAACAGTTTCAGTTGTGCTTCAAGAGGTGTTTGGCGAGCTAAGCTCTCCGACCCTGGCTGAAGGTCGCGTTCCCTTACGTTTTGAATTGCTGTCACCGGCCAGGAGGCCTATCCAGACCACCAGTGATCTCGCTAACTTTTGGAACAGCTCTTACTTTGAAGTCGCTAAGGATATGAAGGGCCGCTACCCCAAACACAGATGGCCAGATAAGCCATTAGAAGAAAAAGCCGGACGTTCGATAAAGCGAAAGTGAAGCCCAAAACCTGTGCAGATCCATCCGAGGCTCGCAAGGGGGATGAAACCCTCTGCCTATGGGCATCATATATCCAATTTATGGCGTGCGAATCACCAGTAAACGTTGTTCAGTCATGTCTTCGATTGCATACTTAATACCTTCACGACCCAGGCCGCTGTCTTTCACTCCGCCATAAGGCATATGGTCAACACGCCAGGACGGTACATCGCCGATTATGACGCCTCCAACCTCGAGGATATCCCATGCTTTATTCGCCTTGTATAAGTCCCGTGTAAATATCCCTGCCTGCAGACCGAACTTGCTATCGTTAACTTCTTCCAGCACCGCGTCGAAGTCATTAAAACGTTCAAGAATCGCTACTGGCCCAAAGGCCTCTTCTTCTCGGAGCTTTTGTCCTTTCCCAACACTTTCTAGTAAGGAGGCTTGCATCATGACACCTTCCCTTTTGCCACCGCATAAAAGCTTTGCGCCAGCTTCTACTGCCTCGTCAATCCAGTCTTGCAGGCGTTTAGCTTCGCCTTCCGAAATCATGGGGCCAATAAAGGTTGAAGGATCTTTCGGGTCACCCATTTTCAGTGCTCGCGTAGCGTTTAGTAATTTATCTTTAAATAGCGGATAAATTTCTTCATGGACGTAAACCCGCTGCACACCGATGCAACTTTGCCCCGATTGGTAGAACGCACCAAAAACGATTCGCGCTACGGCGTCGTCGATGTCAGCATCCTGGTCCACGACACAAGCAGCATTTCCCCCTAATTCGAGGACGACTTTCTTTTTGCCTGCTTTAGTTTTCAAGGCCCAGCCCACATCTGGTGAGCCGGTAAAGCTTAGTAACTTCAAACGTTCATCTTCTGTAAATAATCCGGCACCTTCCCGATGGCAAGGTAAGACAGAAAATGCGCCTTCAGGTAGATTCGTTTCTGCAAGCACCTCGGCAATTAACAAAGCACCCACAGGGGTTAAACTGGCTGGTTTGAGTATGAATGGGCATCCCGCTGCAATCGCGGGTGCAATTTTATGGGCGGCTAAGTTCAAAGGGAAATTAAAAGGGCTGATAAACGAGCAAGGGCCAATCGGTACTCGCTTACTCATGCCTGAATAACCCTTGGCGCGAGCGCTAATATCCATGGGAATAACTTCACCGGCGATGCGAGTGGACTCTTCTGCCGCAATACGAAAGGTATCAATTAAACGCGTCACTTCACCCTGCGCATCCCTGATGGGTTTGCCTGCTTCGATACAAAGCGCTTCGGCTAATTCATCAAAACGTTCAGTAAAGCGTTTAACGCAATGATCCAATACAGCCTGGCGCTCAAATGCCGCCAAACTTGCCATGGGTTTTGTTGCTGCCTGAGCGGCTGCTATGGCTTGATCAATCGCCTGTTTCTCTGCCAATGCAACTGAACAAGCCAATTCACCACTGTACTTGTCATAGACCTTCAAGTCCTGATTGGCAAAAACGGCTTTATTCGAAAGATAGTAAGGATAATTTTCGTTCAGCATAAGACAGAGCTTCCTGGATATCGAAACAAGTTATTTGCTTTACGATAACAAGGCTACCCATAATATTGAACTGCTTTTTCTTTTGGCTTGCAGGGTACAAAACCAATATATACCGACCGTAGGCAGAGACTTCCGCCCCTCGCTGGAATCTGCCACGTGCTAGCCCGCCCGCAAGCCGTGAAAGTCTCTGCCTACAACTTAGGAAGCTATTCTCTCTAAATGCGCCGGTACATACTTATGATAAGGCGTTTTAGTAAACGGATCACAGTGGGAACCTGCTGTTAAAAAGTTTATAGCAGGGCCATTAGGCTCGCCATCTTTGTAGCGCATACCATAACCGTGAGGCAAGGTAACCATACCCTGACGAACACCCTCGTCGATTTCGACACTCACTTCGAGCTGGCCTTGCGCGGTTTTACAAAGCAGCTTATCCCCTTTGCCAACACCTAGTGATTCTGCATCGTCAGGGTGAATACGTAAAGCGCCGTCTTTATCAACTTTACGCCATGCTGGATTTCTAAAAATTTGGTTTGAATTATAGGCGCGCCTTTCCCCAGCCATCAGAATAAAGGGATAGCCATCATCGAATTTCAAACCATTGTTCAGACCTCTTAATTCCGAGAACACTTCATCAATTTCCAGGTGAATGCGGCCATCTTTATTACGAATAAACTTCCACATTTCATCAAAGGTATGTTTACTAATTATCGACCCAGAGCGACTATTGAATATCTGCCGAAATAGATTAACGCCTAAGGTGAATTGATTACCTTTTACACCTGCGCGCCTCACGGCAGCCTCGTGTTTTCTAGCATAGTCCATCGCTAAAGGAAGAATTAGCGCAGCAGATGCGGCATCCTCCGGTAAGGCTGCGCCAAAAGTACGATACAAAATTGAAGGCGCGTAGGGGGCCCAATCCTTGTTCAATTTAAAAGTCGCCATCAAGGCAGCGAAGAAGCCCTGATGAGCACTAATCTCAGGTTCGTATTTAGCGATGCGTTCCAATACAGGGAAATTCTCTGGAATCTTACCCATTTTCGCTAACAAGCGCGCATAGATTTCAGGCTCAGGTAAGGTACCCGGTAAAGGCTCAAACATCGGTGCACGCAAATGAAAGAAGTTCTCAGGAAACTCCGCGTTAAAACCTGTCGCTTCCCACTTCTCGAACTGAGAGGCAGCTGGCAGAACGTAGTGCGCCAAGCGAGCCGTTTCAGTCATCGCTACATCAACAACAACCAACAAATCTAACTTAGAAAAAGCGCGTTCATAGGCACTAGAGTCAGCGTAACTGCGAGCGGGGTTGCTACTATCCACCCAAATCGCTCGTAAACGATCTTCGCCCTCATGTTCAATTTCATCAGGCAATATGTTTGGTGGATACATTCCCGAAATCGGCATCATTTTATGATGAGCCGTGAGCTTGTACTCGCGGCGACGCTCGTCCGAATTACCTAATAAGGGAACAAATAAAGTGTGCAGATTATTGCCGCCAGTTTTCCCGAAATTGCCGGTCACCATATACAGCATTTTTTCCAAATATGCCGTCAAGGTGGAATGCAGTGACTGCTGCAGACCCAAGTCAATTCTTACGCATCCCGCTTTAGCATTAGCAAAGTCTCGTGCAACTTGCTGCGTCATCTCAAGGGATACATCGGCTTTTTCTACATACTCTTCAATAGGAATATCTAATAGTTCAGCTTCGAGCTTATTAAAGCCAGTGCAGTGATTCTCGAGGAAGGCTTTATCATGCAGGCCCTCTTTTACGATAATCGCCAAGATCGCAGACATCAGATAAGCATCAGTACCTGGCTTTAACTGAAAATGTATATCGGCTTGCTTCGCTGTTTCAGACCTTCTAGGGTCAAAAACCACCATCGTACGGTCCGGGTCTTTCTTAATTTCTTTAAGCGTATCGCGCGCATTGGGTATACCGTGTGACTGAAATGGGTTACAGCCAATAAATAGTACGTAGTCAGAATGCTCTACGTCCTCAGTACAATGAACACGCTGATCACCAAACAGTCGACCATTCACCCAAAAATCCATGGTCTTTTCCTGAGCCAAAGCTGTATAGGTATAGCGACTCCCACCCATGGCATAACGCAGTTGTGAAGCATACGCACCGCCAAGATGATTACCTTGACCACCACCACCTACAATCGCGAAAGAATCGGGGCCAAACTGATCACGCGTTACATTCATTTTTTCAGCGATTTCATCTAAGGCCTGATCCCAGCTAACCTTCTGAAAGCTCCCATCTGGCATCCTTTTTAAAGGATGTGTCAAACGATCATCGTGATTTTGATAATGCTCTAATCTTGCCGCTTTCTGGCAAATATAGCCCTTAGTCATAGGGTGTTGAGGATCACCTTTGATCTTAATTAATTTGCCGTCCTGGGTGGTAACATCCAAGCCACAGTTTCGTGAACATAATATACAAGCGGTTTTATGCAGCTCTGTATTCTCACTATCAACGTTTGTCATGATCGCTCTCTTGCTTTTTAAAAGCTGTAATTATTGAGATATAGACTAGCTTAATCTTTGTAATACACCATCTGGCTACTTGTCGCCACCAAGGTACCATCAGGGCTCCATAGCTCAGCCCTTTGCTCAAAATAACCATTAGTAAATTTGGTAGCGCTAGCGCGACCAAGCAGATGAGTCGCCTCCAAGCCCAACAATTCATCTTCAGTTATATGGAAATTAATCGTTAAACTAACCGTTCCCATTGGGACGATCTTATGTCTTCGAACAAAAATTCGTGGAAAGAACGAGTCAGAGATTGCTGTTACTGAGGCATAGTCCAGCTTTCTTGCTGGCTTGTCAGAAATCCACAAGAGGCTCTCGGAGGGGTTTGCTTGTTTACCCTTAACTAGCGGCTGAAAAGGAGCACCATAAACAAAGCGCATATCGTATTGGTCTACCCAGCTCGGCATGCCCGGAAATTTTGGTAGTGAATCCACCTCTTCAAAATCTGGTGCATAAGGCATCCTTACTTCATCATTAGACCAAGTCTCATTTCGCTTAGCAAAAACACAACTAGCAGAACACTGCATTACATCGCCTTGCAAAAAATCTACACGCCAATGCTGGTTGGAACGGTTAGTTCTTAATAGAGCAGGTTTGACCACCAACTCATCATCTTCAATCGGCCCCATATAATTAATAGTAATCGATACCGGCATGCCTTCTCTTTCTGGGTGACCTAACACTGCTTGAAGGATCGTAGCCGCCGTCACACCACCGAAAGGGCCTACCATATTTTGATAGTCTGCACTGACTTGCCCAACCAGGCAATTGGGGTCCCCTTTCAGGTTAACTGCACCATCAAATGCATGCTCTTGCTGTTCTAGTGTCTTTGCCACATTAGATGCACTCATACCGAAACCTCCAAAAAATCGCACAAATTAGTTTATATGCTAAGTAAATTAATCTAACCTTTTACCACTGGCAATTCAGTATATTTGAACTTAGGATAACTTCAGCTTATCTATTAAGGTGTTCCATGCAACAAAAAGCTCCCCCAATTCAGTGGCTACCTGTATTTGAAGCCGCGGCCAGAAATTTAAACTTTAAGAAAGCAGCGGTGGAACTCTGTGTTTCACCGCCTGCCGTCAGTCAGCAAATCAAAGTATTGGAAGAATATCTTGGTTTAACGTTGTTTGACCGAAGCTCTCGCAAACTACGACTCACCTCAGCCGGAGAGTTTTACTACCAGACAACAAGAGATATTATTAAGCGCCACAATACTTCCTATCGAGAATTCGAACGAAAATTTTGCCACCCAACGCTTCAAATCAGCTCACCCATTTTCATCGCTCAAGAACTACTGATTCCAAATTACGCACGCTTCAAAGACTATGCTCCAGAGGTAGAGCTACGCATCACGACAGGCAATGAATACGTTAATTTTGACGATGAACCTGCAGACGCGGCATTACGTTTCGGAAAGGGGGACTGGCCAGAATTAGCAACACGCTTTGTCAGTGGTGTTGACGTAAAACTTCTATGTAGCGAGGACTACCTGACCCAACATGGTCTTTCCCGTGACCAATTAATGTCAAAGGAGGAGATCGAAAATCAGGTTGTCATATCGCTATATGATGATCTTCGGGATTGGCGCGGCTCATTTGGAGATTTTAACCCAAAGCAAAAAATTGTTTGCGACTCTTATTTCTCCGCCATTCGGTCTGCTGAAGAAGGCTTAGGAGTCGTCGTTGGATTACTCCCTATGGTCAATCAAAGGATCAGAGATGGAAAGCTACTTCCCTTATCAACCATGCCGTTGACAACCCAGTATGCATATTGGCTCGTTGCCCCTAAAGCCATGGCAGAAACAGATAATTTCAACTCGCTTTACCGCTGGATACAAGCGCTATTCAGAACACTTAAGTAATTTGTTGAAAAAATAAAAAACAAACAAACGCTTGCATTTAAATTTAGTTTATATGCAAAGTAATATACATCACATATGAACTATATAACTACTAGACAAGGAATCGACAGTGGATAAAAGGTTATTCTTTCTGATCAACATGGCTCAGCACCGAATGTTTAAGTTTGCAGATACCCAGTGCGAGCAACGCCTGGGGATTCCAGTCACTCAAGCTGCTGCACTGATGTTCATTGCTAAAAATGAAGGCTGTTTACAGAAAACGCTGTCACAAGCATTGGGTTTGAATAACTCTGCAGTCACCGGTTTGGTTGGCCGAATGCAAAAGAACGGCATTATTGAGCGCAAAGGATGTGCCGAAGACGGCAGAGCATCAAGGTTATTTTTGTCTGACGAGGGTAAAAATAAATTACCGATACTCTACCCACTTATCCAGCAAGTAAACGAGAAGCTCAGTGAAGAATTTTCAGAAGAAGAGCTTGAAACCGTCAGTCGCTTCCTAAACAAGGTGATCGACATTTTTAAATAAGTACGCGGTATTCAATATGAGTCAATTTCTAGCAATGTTCCAACAAATGGGCCCAGAGATGTTTTCGAAGGGCGTTGCTCAAATCGCACCTTACTTTGGGACAATTGACCCAGAAGTCATTGACCTTAAACCAGGCTATTGTGAAGTTAGCTTGAAAAACCAAAAGAAGGTGCACAACCATATCGGTACCGTTCATGCCATTGCAATGTGTAACGCTGCTGAATTAGCAGGCGGTATGACAACTGACGTCTCGATTCCCGCTGGTGCCCGATGGGTTCCTCAAGGTATGACTGTTGAATATATCGCAAAAGCTAAAACAGACCTTAAAGTTGTGTGTGAAGCGGCAGACGTCGATTTTTCACAGGAAGGCAAGGTAGTCGTGCCCGTAGCAGCGTATGACACAGAAGGAACCAAGTGCTTTACCGCTGATATTACGATGAATGTGAAGCATAAGTAGGTTGATTGCTCCGCCCATTCTTTAAACATAGGCAGAGGATTCCATTCCCTCGCAGGATCAACCCTTGCTTGCCCGTCTGCGAGCCGTGGAAGACTCTGCCTACAATCAATCAGTCTTAATAATCGTCGTTAACTGGATAGGCGATTGAACCAGCTTCTCTTTACCCTCAATCATTGGATAAAATACATAATAACCTTTGTCAGGTACTGAAGTAACCTTCCCTCCTTTTATGTAGAAAGGTTTATCAAAGCCCTGAATATGAACCTCATAATCCCCCCCCTAACATCGTATCCATCGTTCGACTGGCATTGTTAATTTTGTCGCAAGCACTCAAGCCTGCAAGCAACAATACAGTGACTAATATGCCAAACACCTTTTTCATACCTCGATCCCTTTCTTCATCATACTCGTTGTTAATTCAATATTTATTCAACACAAAAGGCACTGCTTCCTCAATCTCAAAAGCCAACTCAAGCAAGCGTTTATCTTCTCCAAACTGTGCAAAGAACTGGACGCCAACAGGCACCTGTTTTTGACTAACGCCAATAGGCAAAGCAATCGAAGGCGCGCCCGAGACATTGTGAATCGCACAATAAGGTACAAAATGCTTTAGGCGCTCTATAGCACTTTCAAATTCTACGTCAGGCGCAAGATAGCCTATTTTCGGCGGTGGGTGCCCTAAAACTGGCGATAACATAAGGTCATAGTTAGCCATTTCTTGTTGATAAACATTAGTAAAACCCAGTAAGCGTTTAATCGCTAAAGGCGCTTTAAGTATATGTTTTCGGAAGTGCTTACTTAACCCAAGGGTCAGCGGTTCGAGCTTTTTCTTATTTAACTTAGTACCAAACAGAACGCTACCTGTTGTAGAAAAAATCGACGCCATCATTCCCCAATAGAGCAAGAAGTCGTCCCCAAAAGCAGGGTCAAATGGAAACGAAACTTCTTCCACATCATGCCCTAAATCACTGCATATTCTGGCCGCCTGATGCACGGCTGCCGCATTGTCTGAATCACTATAAAGATGGCCAGGGCCATCTGTATAAAAGCCGATTCTAAGTCGCTTTTTAGCGGGGCCGGTGATTTCACCCAGCGCAGGTAGTTTTCGGTTGAGATAAAACTTTTCAGCTTCGGAATAAAACATCGCCGTATCGCGAACACTACGGCTTAGAATTCCCTGGTGCCCCAAATTGATAGGTAATAAATGGGACCCTTTCATATCGACTAAGCGACTTCTTGTAGGCTTCAGCCCTATTAGCCCGCAACATGCCGCAGGTATTCTGATAGAACCACCGCCATCATTCCCATGAGCAAAGGGCACAACGCCAGCTGCAACCATGGCGGCAGATCCGCCGGATGAACCGCCAGTTGAACGCTCAAGGTTCCACGGGTTAGAAGTCGAGCCAAAATAACTAGACTCAGTCGTAGCCGTTAAGCCAAACTCAGGCATTCGAGTTTTTCCTAGGGGCACGACGCCTAGCGACAGGAATTGACGTACGAAATCTGAAGATTTTGCTGCGGGTTTAGGTTTTAACGCTGCGGAACCATGAGCGGAGGGCACTCCGTTAAAGTCGTCATTATCTTTAATAAAGCTAGGGACACCGGAAAAATACCCTGAATTAGGCAACAATGCGTACCGTCGAGCCCTGTCATACATTTCCACAGCAAGACTGTTTAGGCTCGGCTCAACATGCATCGCGCGACTAATACTCGCTTCAACCGCCTCTTGGGCCGATATTTCTCTTTTACGAACCCTTTCGGCAATTCCTACTCCATCGAGTTCACCTAGAACATCTTCTGTATAGGCATTAATTGTTTTCGCCGATGGAATCATGCTGCGCTCA
>NZ_LWGG01000575.1:0-517 GCF_001635365.1 Oleiphilus sp. HI0128
ACACTTGTACGCGGTTTTCTTAGTTTTGTGCAAAGATGGCCTTCTTATAAAGTCAGGTTATCATCAAGGTTCAGTGTTCTAAAAATTAGTTTTTTGCTCAGCGTAATCGGGTCACTTTGATGGGTGGTTTCGTTGACAGTTCAGGTAAGAATTTAGGGTTTATCGTGGTCAAAATCAGATAAACAAAATAAAAATTATTGTATGGTTTATTGCGTCGTTTCTGAGTTCTTAACAATAAATTAAGAGCATAAGGTCAAAAGACTAAAAGCAAAAATCATATAACCAGGCCATCTTTCGGATCTTCGTTTTCTGTCACCGTTTATGCAAAGAAACGCATAAACGTCGCCATAAGACTCATCCCGCAAATGGCGGCGTTATATTTATTGATGCATAGTGCGCATCATGCTACCATCAGCTTATGATTAAATCGTTTAAGCATAAAGGTCTCAAAAAGTACTTTGAATCAGGGAGTACTGCGGGCATTCAGAATAGCCATGCAAGGAAATTGAAAATGCAA
>NZ_LWGG01000576.1:0-367 GCF_001635365.1 Oleiphilus sp. HI0128
TATGTGCAATAGCTCAACAACATAACTGTCTTTCAATCGTTGATGCCGTCACCTCTTTAGGCGGTTCTGATGTTCAAGTTGATGACTGGGGCATAGACGCAATTTATTCAGGCACTCAAAAGTGCTTATCTTGTATCCCAGGTCTCTCTCCGGTCAGTTTTAGCACTAAAGCAATTGAAAAGATCAAAGCCAAAAGCTCTAAGAACTACAGCTGGTTCCTCGATCTAAACCTGGTCATGGACTATTGGGGTGAAGGTGCTAAGCGTACTTATCACCATACTGCGCCAGTTAACAGTTTGTATGCACTACACGAATCGCTATTAATTCTTAAAGAAGAAGGTTTGGAAAGCGCTTGGGAACGTCATGA
>NZ_LWGG01000577.1:0-662 GCF_001635365.1 Oleiphilus sp. HI0128
ATATAGAGAATTTCCTCTGCCGTACCAACACCGCCAGGAAATACGATAACCCCGTGACCACAGCGCACAAAGGCTTCCAGGCGTTTTTCGATGTCTGGGAGTATAACTAGTTCATTGACGATAGGGTTTGGAGACTCGGCTGCGATAATTCCTGGCTCTGTAATGCCTATATAGCGCCGCTCTTCAAAATGCTGTTGGCGTGGCCTATTGTGGCACCTTTCATGGGCCCCTTCATTGCGCCGGGGCCACAGCCGGTAATAATGTTTGCTTCGCGAAGGCCTAGTTGGTAGCCCACCTCTTTGGTAAATTCATATTCGCATCGATTGATAGAGTGGCCACCCCAGCAGACTATAAGCGGTGCTTGGGCGCCTTTGCGCAGCAAGTTGGCATTTCTAAGAATATGAAAGACTGCATCAGTGATGCCCTTGGAGTGTTCAAAGTCAAAATGCTGAGGGTCAAGCAGTTGGTTTTGAACGTAGAGCACATCTCTTAATACTGAAAAAAGTTGTTCCCGAATACCGCGAATCATCTTGCCATCAACAAAGGCTGAGCCAGGCGCATTTTCAATCAGCAGCTTGATACCACGAGACTGGCGTATAAATTTGATACTGAAATCTTTATAGCGCTCGATGATTTCATTGGTATCATCGACGGTGCTGCCG
>NZ_LWGG01000578.1:0-273 GCF_001635365.1 Oleiphilus sp. HI0128
GCCACCCCAGCAGACTATAAGCGGTGCTTGGGCGCCTTTGCGCAGCAAGTTGGCATTTCTAAGAATATGAAAGACTGCATCAGTGATGCCCTTGGAGTGTTCAAAGTCAAAATGCTGAGGGTCAAGCAGTTGGTTTTGAACGTAGAGCACATCTCTTAATACTGAAAAAAGTTGTTCCCGAATACCGCGAATCATCTTGCCATCAACAAAGGCTGAGCCAGGCGCATTTTCAATCAGCAGCTTGATACCACGAGACTGGCGTATAAATTTGAT
>NZ_LWGG01000579.1:0-288 GCF_001635365.1 Oleiphilus sp. HI0128
ACATACAGGCGCACTTCCTCAGCAAGTTAAATGCTCAGGAAGTCGTAAACTTCACAGAAGACCTCGATACAGATGATCTCGCCGACATACTTCAGCAGCTACCTGACAATGTATCAGCTGAAGTCCTTGAGTCAATGGACACGCAAGACCGTGCCCGTGTCGAGGAAGTCCTCTCATATCACGAGGACACTGCCGGCGGCTTAATGAATACAGATACCGTCACCATCCGCCCCGGTATCACTATTGACGTTGTGTTGCGTTACTTAAGAAGACACCGTTCCTTACCAG
>NZ_LWGG01000580.1:0-712 GCF_001635365.1 Oleiphilus sp. HI0128
GTGCTGGCATGATCATAATCAATAGAATTGCTGTAAATAGCCATGCCCAGACAAACAAGGGTAGTTTCATCATATCAAGGCCGGGAGCGCGCATATTCAATACCGTTGTAACGATATTGATGGCAGCGAGTATCGATGATATGCCTAATACATGAAGAGTAAAGATCAGCAGATCCATCCCCATTCCCGCTTGAACAGATAAGGGAGGGTACAAGGTCCAGCCTGTATTGACGGGGGCGCCGCCACCGAAAAACGGTACGATGACTGACAAAATAAGCAGGGCAGCCCCGGCGGGTAATAGCCAGAAACTCAAGTTATTTAAGCGTGGCAATGCCATATCTGGCGCACCGATTTGAAGTGGGATCATCCAATTCGCCATACCAGCTGCGGCAGGCATGACAACACCAAAGACCATAATCAAGGCATGTGTAGTGACCATGTTATTGAAAAGGTCAGGCTCCAAAAACTGCAAGCCAGGAAAGTACAACTCTGCTCTAATGAGCATTGCCATACCACCACCCAAAAATAACATAATGAGAGAAAACACCAGGTACATGGTACCAATATCTTTATGGTTAGTGCTGAATAACCAGCGGCCTATACCCTTCGGTGGCTCATTGTGGTGATCATGATCGGCGCTTGAAACGTCCTGATTTTGTTCATCAATTGTAATAGTAGAACTCATTGATTATCTCCTCCTAGCGCGCCGCTT
>NZ_LWGG01000581.1:0-464 GCF_001635365.1 Oleiphilus sp. HI0128
CCTATGTTGCTGGGTCGCACCGCAATGGCAGGACGAGCGCTTGTGGACCCCGAGTCGGAGTATATCCAGAGTGAAGATAGAATGAGCGTAAACTATGAATAGCTTATGCTCGTAGACAGACAATAAGTATGAAGTTGAAGCAAAGTATTCTTGAGGTAAAAAATGTTTGATGAGCTTTTGGCCTGGTTTTCAATGTACAAAGTAAATGTGTTGCTAACGTTGGTTATCATCATTATCTACGGCTTTTTTAAATACGTACTACGACCACGAATCATCGCACATGCAGAGCACGGAAATCTAAAAGACAAATCGAAAGAAACCGCGCTCGCTGCAGTAAATGTGTTGCTGTTAATCGGAACAGTGGTAGTCACTCTATTTGTATGGGGTTTTGACTTCAAAGGACTCCTGACATTGTCTGCCAGTATTCTGGCGGTCACTGGTGTGGCGTTATTCGCCGGGTGGTC
>NZ_LWGG01000582.1:0-460 GCF_001635365.1 Oleiphilus sp. HI0128
GGCGAAATTATTGTGGCTTAAGTCAGACATTTTACCAGCGTTTTTTTCTATCTAGGTCGCTCTCTTTTGCTTCAACCCATTCAGCACCGTCTTTGGTGATTTCCTTTTTCCAGAAAGGCGCGTCGGACTTTAAGTAGTCCATAATAAACTCACAGGCCGCAAAAGCATCTGCTCTATGTGCAGAGCTTACGCCAACGAAGACAATTTGTTCGCTCAAGTGCAAAGGGCCAACGCGGTGAATGACTCTCGCTTCAAGTATCTGCCAACGTTCAGCTGCTTGTTGAATGATTTTCTGTAAGCACTGCTCTGTCATGCCAGGGTAGTGCTCCAGGAACATGCCATTTACATTAGGGCGATCTCCGAATTCCCGAACCAAGCCTGAAAACGTGCAGATCGCGCCAGTTGCTAGGGCGTGGTTGTTCCGTAGAGTCTGGTACTCATTTTCTATTGAGAAATCTTC
>NZ_LWGG01000583.1:0-10162 GCF_001635365.1 Oleiphilus sp. HI0128
GCACATAAGGAGGGACATAAGATCCGCAAAAGTCCCCATCCATGCGGGGAGCCCGGGGACGCAATCGCAATCTTTTTCTTCTTCATCACTCATTGTCGAGTTGTTACCTCAGAGATCAAACTAAAAACATACAGGCTGCTTAATAAACCAGAACTATTCTTCACCTGTTTCTCGCTTGCCTTCAGACAAGTAGGTTCTCAACATAGCTTCAATAACACGTGGGTTTTGACCAGCCTGAATCGCCAAAACGGCATCGATTGACATGGACTTGATCAACTCTTCCTCTTCCATTCTAAGAGTCAGTTTGTCAGCAAAAGGGATAGCAACCATATTTGCAAGCATCGCTCCATATAGCGTGGTCAATAGAGCTAACGCCATCGCAGGACCAATGGACTTCGGGTCATCCATGTTGGACAGCATCGCAACCAAACCGATCAAGGTACCAATCATTCCCATCGCCGGCCCCAGGTCTCCTAGAGCAGACCAAACACTTGCGCCTGCCTTATGCCGCGCAACGGCCATATTCTTATCTTTCGTCAGAACTGTTTTAACAACGTCTTCATCATGGCCGTCGATTAAGAGAGCAATACCACGCGCTAGAAAGTCATTATTTATCTCCTTCCCTTCAAGCGATAGCAAACCACCTTTTCGAGCTGCATCTGCCAGCTCTACGACCAAAGTAATCACTTCTTCAGGCGACTCCAACTTGAACATAAACGCTTTGGCTGCAGTCTTTCCTGCGCCAAGAAACTGCCCAAGGTTGTATTTCATCATCAAAACAAGAAAGGAACCAACTAGCACGATCAAAACCGAGGGTACGTCGATAAACAGAACTATTGAGCCGCCCAGGGTCATTGCAAATACAACGATACAAAAGCCACCAAGTAAGCCAATGAGGGTTGCTAAATCCACTAAACGCTCCTAGAAAAAAATTCCCATCTTACAGATGTGCCACTTAATGCCTTCAACTATTGAAATTGACTATTAATTCAAGACACTTCCAAGCACGCTAAAAAGAAAATAATTACGTGATTTTGTTACAAGGAAGTTTCATCTGTATGTATAATTGTTCGATTAGGTTTACGTGATCAAACGATCTATGTCGCCTGGCAGTAGTCACACTAATACATATTAATTTACAATTAGTGTAGCCCGAAAAATTGAAAGTTCCTGTTTTTTACCTCTTTTTTAGTTGAGATTTTTATGTCCTCTTCCGATTCAATTAATGACTTTGAAACTTCACTACAAGCTCTCGAAGAAATCGTCAATAAAATGGAGCAAGGACAGCTATCTTTGGAACAATCTCTTGACGCTTTTGAACAAGGCGTCAAGCTAAGCAAAGACTGCCAAAACACCTTGAAGAGCGCTCAACAACGCGTATCTGTATTAACTCAAAGCGACAATGGCTTTGAGTTAAATGCGCTCCAAGAGCAAAGCAATACTGACGCCTAGCCCAAGACCCGATCAATACAAGACTTCTTACCGTGAACGATAATTCAAGTAGTATCCCAAGCTTTCTGAGAGAATATCAGTCTCAAATTAATACAGCACTTAAGGTGCGCCTGGATCAGTTTTGCGCGCCAAACTCTCACTTGGGCGAAGCGATCCGATATAGCACCTTAATGGGAGGCAAGCGCATTCGACCCATTTTAGCCTTAGCGACAGCCAACTGCTTTGCAGTTCAGGCAGAGCAGGCAATGGATGCAGCCTGTGCAATTGAATTTATTCACGCCTACTCTCTTATCCACGACGACCTACCCGCGATGGACGATGATGACTTGAGGAGAGGTCAGGCCACCTGCCATAAAGCGTTTGATGAAGCCACGGCTATTCTGGCAGGTGATGCCTTACAAGCAATGGCCTTTGAATTACTCAGCCAAGCCAAACACTTTGGTCTCGAAAGCCAGATCAAAATGATCCAGCTGCTGACAAAAGCAAGTGGTGCCAGAGGAATGGTGCTAGGGCAAGCAATCGATTTTAACTCTGTCGGGCAAACCTTGTCTCTGAGCCAGCTTGAAAACATGCATCGACATAAAACTGGTGCCCTGATTGAAGCCTCTGTACAAATAGGCGCGCTAAGCAGCCCGTCAGGCGTGACGAAACAAGAATATGAAGCGCTAACCAACTACGCACAGGCTATTGGCTTAGCTTTCCAGGTTCAAGACGACATTCTGGATATTATCAGTGACACCCAAACACTTGGAAAAACCCAAGGTGCTGACATCGCGCTAAACAAACCGACCTATCCTGCCCAGCTTGGTTTAGAGGGCGCTAAAGAAAAACTTATAGCGCTACACCAAGAGTCTATCAACGCGCTGAGTAATCTCGGCGACAAAAATGTTCAGCAACTTACAGCGATTAGTGACTATATTATTTCCAGAATAAAGTAAGAGGTGTAACGTCGATTAAGTCGTAAAAACTGCACTCCTCCCTTTAAGGTTTCTGTTATACTTCGACCCTTACTATCTATCTGTAATTTATAGCCAATGCATACAACTTTTCCGATCTTTCAAGAAATTCCTTTGCAACGACCCAATACGCCATTGCTGGACAAGGTGAATGAACCTTTTCAGTTGCGCTTACTATCGGAAGAACAGCTGGCCCAGCTTAGCCATGAGCTGCGAGCCTACCTGCTATACAGTGTCGGACAATCAGGTGGTCACTTTGGTGCCGGGTTAGGCGTCATCGAACTTACGGTTGCACTGCATTACGTATTTAACACCCCTGAAGATCGTGTCGTATGGGATGTTGGACACCAAGCTTACCCTCATAAAATTCTAACAGGCCGACGCGAGCAAATATTAAAAATTCGCCAACATGACGGCCCTGCGGCGTTTCCCGCAAGAGAAGAAAGTGAATACGACACCTTCGGTGTCGGGCATTCTAGCACCTCAATCAGTGCAGCTCTTGGCATGGCTCTGGCTGCAAAAATGCAGTCCAGCTCTCGCAAGTCTATCGCAGTGATTGGCGATGGCGCTCTAACAGCAGGCATGGCATTTGAAGCAATGAGTCATGCCGGAGATATCGCTCCTGACATGCTAGTTATTTTAAATGACAATGACATGGCGATTTCGGACAACGTAGGCGGTTTGAAGAACCATCTGGCGAGAATTCTGTCAGGAAAAACATACAATCAGATGCGCGATGGCGGCAAGCAAATTCTGAGCAGCACTCCCGGCCTAATGGAGTTTGCCAAGAAAACTGAAGAGCACGTCAAAGGCTTGGTTGCACCCGGTACGCTTTTTGAGGAATTAGGCTTTAACTACATTGGCCCTATCGATGGTCATGACTTGCCAACCTTAATCAAAACATTAGAAAACATGAAGGAGCTGAAAGGCCCTCAATTCCTTCATATTGTCACCAAAAAAGGGAAAGGCTTCGCACCAGCAGAAATCGACCCGATTGGCTACCACGCAATCAACAAAATAGAAGCAAAACCCAAAGTAAGCCCTGTTGAAAATAAGCCTGCCAGCCAACCCAAGTACTCAAACGTTTTTGGCCAGTGGCTTTGCGATATCGCCGCACAAGACAGTCGGGTCGTCGGTATTACGCCAGCGATGCGAGAAGGTTCCGACCTAGTTCGTTTTTCCGAACTCTACCCTGAGCGCTACCATGACGTTGCCATCGCCGAACAGCATGCCGTAACACTGGCAGCAGGCATGGCTTGTGAAGGAGTGAAGCCTGTTGTCGCAATTTACTCAACCTTCTTACAGCGCGCATATGATCAGCTCATTCATGATGTCGCCATCCAGAACCTGGATATTTTGTTTGCCATAGACCGGGCTGGCCTGGTTGGTGAAGACGGCGCAACGCATGCCGGAAGTTTCGACCTATCCTTCTTACGCTGCATTCCCAAGCTAGTTGTGATGGCGCCTTCGGACGAAAATGAACTTCGGAAAATGCTCTACACAGGCCACCAATATGAAGGCCCAGCTTGCGTGCGCTACCCACGAGGCACAGGCCCGGGTGCAGAAATTGAAAAAGAGATGCAAGCCTTGGAATTAGGCAAAGCCAAAGCAATTCGCGAAGGAAAGAAAATAGCCATTCTATCATTTGGCTCTTTGCTGGAACCGGCGAAAGCTGCTGCCGAAAAGCTCAATGCAACACTCGTGGACATGCGTTTTATCAAACCACTCGATACGCAAATGATTGATGAACTGGCGAATAAGCACGAGACCTTGGTCACCTTGGAAGAAAATGTGATCGCCGGCGGCGCAGGAAGCGGCGTGTCTGAATACTTACGCGGGCAAGGACTTGTTTCGCAGGTCATTCATCTAGGCCTTCCCGATAAGTTTGTCGCTCACGGTAAGCCTCAAGACCTGCTTAAACAGTGCGGTTTAGATGCAGAAGGAATTGAACAGAGCATCTTGGCGCTTAGCAACCGAAAAGCAATCGAAAACGCCAGTTAGTCCGCTGGCGCATCATCGTCCTGATGGTCGCGCAACCAATGGCCTAATTTGCTAGCCTTGGTCGAAAGGTAACCGTCATTATGCGGGTTACGGCCAACCTGAATTGGAATTCGCTCGACAACCGAGACTCCACCACTCTGCAAAGCTTTTACTTTTCGTGGGTTATTGGTCATCAGCTTCAGCTCCTTAACACCCAAATGTGCGAGCATGTCATAACAAATCGTGTAATCTCGGAGATCTGCCGCAAAACCTAACTTTTCATTGGCCTCAACCGTATCAGCACCTTGGTCTTGTAACTGGTAGGCACGAATCTTATTTAATAAGCCGATACCACGACCCTCTTGACGTAAGTACAGCAATACACCACGACCTTCATCAGCAATGCTTTGCATCGCCTGCTCTAACTGGTAACCACAGTCGCAACGCATACTAAACAAGGCATCGCCAGTGAGACATTCAGAATGCGTTCTCGCTAATACAGGAGCACCGTTTGAGATATCCCCTAAGGTCAATACAACATGCTCCTGACCAGACTCCACCTCTTCAAAGCCATGCATATCAAACACGGCAAAAGGCGTTGGTAAACGGCATGTTTCAATAAAGCGAACTTTCACAGACGATCCTCTTGGCACAAACTAAAAAGGCATACTAAGGGCTTACAAGCAAGCATCCAAACAAGCTATAAGACCTGCAGGGCGCGCATTGTATCACATTCTGACAAGCGAGCTTAACTCGAATGTAAATTGAAACGGTCTTTTCCGCGACAAATTAGTGAATTCAAACTTACATAACTTGAAAGCCCCGAAAGCAGCTGCTCTAATTAGCCTCCCAAAGATAATAAGAACTAAGAAAATGAACCTATACGAAGAGCGTATTCTTCCACATCTGATCAATGCTGCCTGCACCTCTCCCCCTATTCAGAAACTCCGTAAAAGAATAGTACCGAAATGCACCGGACGAGTTCTCGAAATTGGCATGGGCTCTGGCGCCAACCTTGAATTCTACAACAGTAAGAACATCGACTTTGTATGGGGCCTAGAGCCCTCTGAAGGAATGCGAAGAAAGGCCGCAGCTAAGGTGGCAAAGTCCGATATTGAAGTAAAATGGCTGGACTTACCTGGTGAAGAGATTCCGCTTGAAGACGACTGCGTTGATACCATCCTGCTAACCTTCACCTTATGCACAATCCCCGACTACCAAAAAACCCTTCAGCAAATGCATAGAGTACTCAAGCCTGAGGGTAAGCTTCTATTTAGTGAGCATGGCCTAGCGCCTGAACCAAAAGTTGAGAAATGGCAACACCGTTTAAACAAACCCTGGGGCTGTGTTGCAGGAGGTTGTAACCTGAACCGCCCGATTGATAAGCTCATTCAAGCAGGCGGGTTCGAAATTGTAATGATTGAGCGCTTCTACGCTCCTAAAGCACCAAAGTTCGCAGGCTATATTTATCTAGGTGAAGCTCGAAAACTATAAATTCGGACTTAGGAGCTTAACCACCTGTCATATTCATAAAGCGAACAATTTGAGGCTCTTCAGACAAGTTAAACTCATGACGCTCTGGCTTAAGGTCCATTGCCTCGATAATGCTTCGCTTCAGACGCTCTCTGTCTCCGGGGTGGGCACGCAAGACGGCACGCAAGTCAACCGCATGCTCATTACCCAAGCATAGCAAAAGTAAACCCTCAGCAGTCACTCGCACCCGGTTACAGTCACCACAAAAGTTATGACTATGAGGCGAGATAAATCCGATGCGAGTCTTTTCTCCGGGCAATTGATAATAACGCGACGGGCCATCGGAGCGATTGCCGGTCGACACTACCTGAAGCGGCCAAACCTCACTGATAATTTCTTTAAGCTCTTGATTCGAGCAAAAAGCTTCTTCGCGACTATGTTCCGAGATAACGCCTAAGGGCATCTCTTCGATAAAGCTAATATCAATGCCTTTGCTCACTGCAAAACGTATCAGGGGGATTACTTCGTCGGCATTCCGACCCTTCATAATCACAGCATTCAATTTGATCTTCTCAAAGCCTGCGTCAATTGCTGCATCGATTCCCTGAAGCACTTTTTCAAGATCACCAACGCGAGTTAACTCTTTAAACTTGTCAGCCTTTAGAGTGTCCAGACTTATGTTTAAACGCTTTACGCCCGAGGCGAGCAAAGACTTCGCGACTTTTGATAACTGTGAACCATTTGTCGTCATCACCAGCTCATCCAAACCAGGCAAGGCGCCTACCGACTCGCACAAGGACATTACGTTTGCTCGAACTAAAGGCTCACCACCCGTTAAACGTATCTTTCCGACACCTAGCTCGACAAAGGCCTCAGCAACTTGGTGCATTTCTTCCAAAGTCAGGACTTTTTGTCTCGGAACAAAGGTCATTTCTTCGTCCATGCAATAGACGCAGCGAAAATCACAGCGATCAGTCACAGACATACGCACGTAGCTAACGCGACGGCCAAACTTGTCAATTAACTGATTGCTATTAATACTCATCGACTCTCACTCAATAGTTCAATTTTACGATGCCAAATAGTGACCACTACGGCCACCTTTCTTTTCGAGTAATCTTACCTGATCGATCACCATACCTTTATCAACCGCCTTACACATATCATACAAAGTCAAGCAGGCGACACTCACGGCCGTTAAGGCTTCCATTTCAACACCCGTTTTGGCATCAAGCTTACACTGGGCCGTCATTCTTACCCGGGGTTCACCCTCTTCGAGACCTAGCGCTTCAATCTCTATGCTTACAGAACTGAGGTTCAAGGCATGACACAAGGGAATCAGCTCCGAACACTTCTTTGCCGCCATAATTCCGGCTATTCTGCAGGTCGCGAATACATCACCTTTCTTGTGACGACCTTCGGTAATCATCCGAAGGGTTTCTTCCTTCATTAAAACGTAACCTTCTGCGCGTGCAATACGGTGGGTAACTTCTTTTTCACCCACATCTACCATATGCGCTGCACCTTGCTCATTCAGGTGCGTTAGATTGTCGGACATACTTACCTCTTTCCCAGACTCTAATGACTCATTCTATCAGACCAAGCTGCTATCTTTTAGACCACGCACCAATACCTGCTACACCTTGCGCTCCTGCCTGAAAAGCACGAGGTAAATCAGCAGGGCTCATTCCCCCTAATGCATACACTGGCAGCGTCGCTAACTTAAGCCAGGCACTGAAGCTAGACCAGCCAATTGCGATGGCATTAGGGTGAGTAGCTGTTTCCTGCACCGGTGACAATGTTGCAAAGTCTGCCCGAATACTTTGTGCATGTGCCAGCTCATCTAAAGAGTGGCAGGACACCGCTAAATAAAAGTTTTCTTTAAAAGGTCTAACATGACAACGCTTCGCCACATAAGTCGGCAAATGAACACCTCTAACACGCGTTTTGTATTGCTCAAAACGAAGCAAGCATTCACCTAGCAGCTCCGCCGAAGCCTCCGCATCAAAAGACAACTCAAGGTGCGCACTCAGCATTAGGCTCTGCCCTAAACCGGGAATCGTCGCCAGCAAGTCATCCAGCCAAATAAAATACTCATCAATACTTAAATCTGGCTGCCTTAAGAGTATCATGCCTGGACATTTTTCGAACAAAACTTCTACTTCTTTTCTTGCCCTATCCAAATTTGGGTAGGTAGGCGTAACTATATATTGCTCTGGAAGTTGGCAGGCGGTGATGATAGGCACATTAGCATCAGGGAAGCTGTATTTTGATAAATCCCCACACTCAACCCACTTTACTTGCTGACCTTCTCGGCCAAGACCATCGCTTGGCGCTTTCGAGAATTTGGACACCAGCCAGACATCGAGCAGCACTTGCTTGTCACCATAGTCATGAGAAATCTGAATCAACGGTCGCAGTGCGCCAGCCTCTTCAGGATCGAACACCAGGCCAAGTTCTTCCTCCAGTTCTCTGGCTAAAGCAACAGGAAGCGTTTCACCACTTTCGACCTTGCCGCCTGGAAACTCCCATAAGCCGCCTTGATGAACCTCATCAGGACGCTTAGAAATCAGGATCTCTCGGGCACCGGCAGCAGATGTTCTCTCTATGACGCCAACGGCCACATGAACTATTTTTGATGACGACATAAGCCCCTTTACAAAAAAACGGCCCATAAGCTTTACAGCTATGAGCCAGATAATAATTCAAAAAAGTGTATGCTTTATCTAGAAATAAAGCTTAAGTCCGGTATTCGGCATTAATCGTCACATAGTCGTGAGACAAATCAGTTGTCCATACCGTTTCTTCAACACTGCCACGCGCTAAGTCGATACGTATGGTGATCTCTTCTTGATCCATCACTGCCTGACCGCGCTCTTCAGTATATTCGGCACACTTCTCGCCTTGATGAACAATCCTGACATCACCCAAGTATATCTCGACCAAGCTCAAATCAAACGCCTCAATCGAAGCCCGGCCCAAGGCGGCCAGAATACGACCCCAATTCGGATCGCAGGCAAATAAGGCGGTCTTAATCAAAGGAGAATGAGCAATGGTGTAAGCCACTTCAAGTGCTTCTTCAGTACTTTTAGCCTGCTCAACCTGAACCGTTACAAACTTGGTGGCACCTTCGCCATCACGCACGATCAATTGCGCCAGCTCGACCAAGACATCACTTAAGGCGTCTTTAAGGGCTGGAAAATCAGCATGAGACTTATCAATCAAAGGTGCTTTTGACTTGCCTGTCGTAAACAGAATACAAGAATCGTTTGTCGAGGTATCGCCATCGACAGTAATTCGATTAAATGAGGCCTCAGCAAGCTCCTGCAATAATTCATCTAGCAAAGCTTGAGGCACGCTCGCATCACATCCGACATAGGCCAGCATGGTTGCCATGTTTGGCTTAATCATGCCCGCGCCTTTACTGATGCCATTAATACGAACAGTCTCGCCTGCGTAGCTAATTTCAGTCGACACACCCTTGGGTCGAGTATCGGTTGTCATAATACCTTCGGCCGCATCGGCCCAAGCATCACCTTTTAACTGAACTTTAGCCTGAGGAATTGCCGCTACGATCTTCTCTATAGGCAGTTTTTCACCAATAACACCGGTTGAAAAGGGCAACACTTGTTCTCGCGCAACACCAAACTGTTCAGCTATAGCAGCACAACTTTGCAAAGCATCATCCATACCCTGCTTACCCGTGCCTGCATTGGCATTACCGGTATTCACCACTAAATAGGCATTTGAAGCCTGAGCAAAGCTACCTGTCGCCAAGTGCGCTTTACAGAGCTGAACCGGTGCAGCGCAAAAAGCATTCTTTGTAAAAACGCCTGAACAGGTGCTCCCCTGAGCCAGCTCGATCAAAACCAGGTCTTTACGACCCTCTGTTTTGATACCAGCCTCAACAACACCGATACGCGCACCGTCTATGTCAAAAAAGGCAGGTAAATCACCCTTACCAACAGCCATAATTCCTTCCAATTAAAATATTTACTAACAGTAAGGCTATGAAACCTTACCGTGGCACTGCTTATACTTCTTGCCCGAGCCACATGGGCAAGGCTCATTACGCCCTACTTTACGGCCTTCTCGCGTCACAGGGGCCTGCTTTTCTTCAGCCGCCGGAGCCGAGCCACCTTCACTACCGGCTGCATTGGCATCTGCATGTTCAGTCTTTGCCCGGCCCAATTGCTGTTCTAGCTCTTGCTGTCTGCGTCGCTCTAGCTCTTCAGCCTCGTCTTGAGTCTGAATCTTCACGTGACTGGTCACACGTACCACGTCATTTTTCAAATTGCCCA
>NZ_LWGG01000584.1:0-477 GCF_001635365.1 Oleiphilus sp. HI0128
CTAAGCCCTGAAGAGATCAACGAAAAGAAGGCAAACTTCCAAAAACAAATTGAAGACTACTGCCAATAATACAATACGGAGGACACCGAGCCTTTAGACCATACCAAAAGCTCGGTGCCTTACTACCTTTTTTCAAACACTATTTCATCTGCTTCAGCTCTCGCTACTATAGTGTCACCCGACACATAATCACCTGCCAACAAATTCTGAGCCAATGGATTCTCAACCCAACGCTGTATAGCTCGCTTTAGAGGCCTTGCCCCATAAACCGGATCAAACCCGGCTTCGGCCAACTTAGCCATAGCATCCGCCTCAAACTCCAAGGTAATATCCTGCTCTAACAAACGCTTACTTAAGCCTTTCAATTGAATCTGCGCTATACCCTGAATTTGCTGGGCTCCCAAAGCATGGAAGACCACCACTTCATCAATACGGTTGATAAACTCCGGCCTAAA
Organism: Oleiphilus sp. HI0128; assembly: GCF_001635365.1. NCBI lineage: Bacteria > Pseudomonadati > Pseudomonadota > Gammaproteobacteria > Oceanospirillales > Oleiphilaceae > Oleiphilus > Oleiphilus sp. HI0128. Next base: position 456 of record NZ_LWGG01000584.1, read on the forward strand.
ATGAGCCGATACAGAATCCATG
>NZ_LWGG01000585.1:0-604 GCF_001635365.1 Oleiphilus sp. HI0128
ATTTGGCCACCATTTACCTTGGCAGGTTGGTAAATCCCAGCAATGAAGCGCGACATAGTTAGTGCTGGTCCAGCCGCCGAGTGCTATCTGACAATAGACTACGACGAGTGCCAATATGGCACAGTTCTTAAGGCCTCGGGAAACGATAGCAGGTTTTTGTTGTCGATCACTTAGCATCGCCCAGCAAAGCAGGGCTAAAGTTAACATTCCCCCAAGCAAGTGAAGCGTAACAATTGCGGGTTTTAGTAGCATGGTGACGGTCCACATCCCTAGTGCGCCTTGAAAGCAGACGACTACGAGTAGAATTAGGGGAAGCGTGAGTTGCTGACCTTGTTCTTTTCTGCGCTTAATCGCAATAGCTGCCATTGCCAGGATTAATAAGCCCAAAGTGCTGGCAAAGTAACGATGAATCATTTCCTTCCAGGCTTTGTCGGCTTCAAATGGGCGTTCCGGGTAGGCTTCGTTGGCAGCTTGAATGTCATTGCTATCACTTGGGGCAATGAGCGTGCCATAACATCCCGGCCAGTCTGGACAGCCCAATCCGGCATCAGACAGACGAACGTATGCGCCCAGCACTATCACAAATAAAGCCAGCGCACAGGCG
>NZ_LWGG01000586.1:0-248 GCF_001635365.1 Oleiphilus sp. HI0128
TGCTATTGTATCCATGGCCCACGGCCTGAAACTCAATATTGTTGCCGAAGGCGTCGAAACCGAGACTCAACTAAGTTACCTAAAGTCTTTGGGCTGCCAGGAGATTCAAGGCTTCTATTTTGGTAGAGCCGTTCCAGGCCGTGACGCACTTGAACAGATTAACAACAATGCGAGCCAGCTTATTGAGATATAAGCTGGCCTTTTTCCTCAGAACATCCATAATAATGCAAAGCCTTATAGTCAAACCT
>NZ_LWGG01000587.1:0-289 GCF_001635365.1 Oleiphilus sp. HI0128
ATGAATAAGCTTCTTTTTGGGCTGGCATTTTTATTAGGCGCATTGGCTATCATCGGTATGAGCTGGGTATTCTTGGGTAGTGATACCTTGGCCTTGCTGATTACTGTCGTTATTGGTGTGGTGTTTAGTATTGGCACCCTTGAGCTCTTACGATTTCAGAAGGCGACACAAACACTGTCAGTCGCGCTAAAAGATATTCCAAAATTTGCCGTACAAGCCGAGTCGGATAACGAAAACCAGTTTGACAAATGGCTACTGTCGCTTCACGCCTCGCTGCGTAATGCTGTTC
>NZ_LWGG01000588.1:0-526 GCF_001635365.1 Oleiphilus sp. HI0128
AATCATATGAATCAAACGCCTATTCAACCTAAGAACTACGATTATGGAGTAGTTCGGCAATTCACCATTATGACGGTAGTCTGGGGAATTGTCGGAATGCTTGTCGGTGTGCTTATCGCCGCGCAACTTGCATGGCCCGCACTAAATTTCGATTTACCGTATTTAACTTTTAGCCGCTTGCGGCCTTTACATACGAATGCAGTAATCTTTGCGTTTGGTGGTTGTGCACTCTTTGCAACCTCTTATTACATAGTCCAAAGGACATGTCATACGACACTGTTCGCGCCTGGTCTGGCGAAGTTTACCTTTTGGGGTTGGCAGTTAATCATTGTATTAGCAGCAATCACTCTGCCTCTTGGTTTTACGCAAGGCAAAGAGTATGCAGAGCTAATCTGGCCAATAGACCTACTCATTGCAATCGTTTGGGTTAGCTATGGTGTTGTATTCTTCGGCACGTTGGTAAAGCGAAACGTTTCGCATATCTACGTTGCTAACTGGTTCTATGCAGCGTTCATTATCGCTGTAG
>NZ_LWGG01000589.1:0-304 GCF_001635365.1 Oleiphilus sp. HI0128
TATACGTCCGTATGTTTAGCCCTGGAAATTTCTGACTCATCGCTTCGCAATACCGAGCCGCTTCATTAACGCCTTCTATGATTGGTGTTCCACCGCCCGCTCGGAGCCCCTGCAACCAGTTCTCGATCTGTTTGGGCGCTCTCACTTTCGCCATGAGCGACAGTACTTGATTGTTACCAAAACCAAACACCGCAAGTTGCTCTCTGTTTAAGTAACTCAACAGGAAAAGGTAGCTTGGCATGAAGTCGCATCAAGAGCGCATGGCGCACAAAAAGGCCATTATCGATAAAAAGATTGCCAAGGC
>NZ_LWGG01000590.1:0-302 GCF_001635365.1 Oleiphilus sp. HI0128
TGGCAGCTTGATGATAATAACCCAATTGCCTTTATACATGACGTAGGGGCGGGTGGTTTATCAAATGCTTTTCCGGAGCTTGTGAAAGATGGCGGGCGCGGTGGACGATTCGACTTGCGAAAGATCCCTAACGATGAGCCTGGGATGGCGCCACACGAAATTTGGTGTAACGAATCTCAAGAACGTTATGTTATTGCTGTGTTGCCGCAAGACTTGGAGCGCTTTGAGGCGATTTGTGCTAGAGAACGCTGCCCCTACGCTGTGATTGGTGATGCTCTGGAAGAGCATGATTTAACACTGGA
>NZ_LWGG01000591.1:0-601 GCF_001635365.1 Oleiphilus sp. HI0128
CAAAATATGGTAGGCCCTTTCGGTGGTGTGACGGCGGCTACGATCCTTCAAGCAGTGTTAGGTCACCCAGAAAGAGAAGGCATGCCGGTATCGATTACTATTAATTATATGGGGCCGATTGAAGATGATGAGTTGGTGGTCAAACCTGCTCTATTAAGAACTAACCGTTCCAACCAGCATTGGCGTGTAGATTTTTTGCAAGGCGATGTAATGCAGTGTTCTGCTAGTTGTGTTTTTGCTAAGCGAAATGAGACTTGGTCTAATGATGAAGTAAGGATGCCTTATGCACCAGATTTTGAAGAGGTGGATTCACTACCAAAATTTCCGGGCATGCCGAGCTGGGTAGACCAATACGATATGCGCTTTGTTTATGGTGCTCCTTTTCAGCCGCTAGTTAAGGGTAAACAAGCAAACCCCTCCGAGAGCCTCTTGTGGATTTCTGACAAGCCAGCAAGAAAGCTGGACTATGCCTCAGTAACAGCAATCTCTGACTCGTTCTTTCCACGAATTTTTGTTCGAAGACATAAGATCGTCCCAATGGGAACGGTTAGTTTAACGATTAATTTCCATATAACTGAAGATGAATTGTTGGGCTTGGAGG
>NZ_LWGG01000592.1:0-13763 GCF_001635365.1 Oleiphilus sp. HI0128
ATTTCTGGCGGCAGTGGGTCGGGTTGAAAGACAACATCATTGTATATCTGGGGATCATCACTCCAGAACTTTGTGCGAAACATGCTTCTCGCCAAGCCATCTTTGCCTAGAATGGTTTCACCGTTTGGCAGCTCCAATGCGGTACCGCGAGTTAACTTGTCAATAATTCGGCTAGCGAAAGAACCAGAGACCGCAGACTCGTGCAAAAAGTCCATACTAATGCAATGGTCTGGGGAATAAGATTTTAAACGTTCAATCGCTAAACTATCCCAACAAGCATGAACCACTCGGAAGTCTTCTTTTTCAATAAAAAGAGGGATTTCATGAAACCACGATAGAAACTTGTGCCATTCGGAGCGATGAGCATCAAACTGCTCCAAGGTCTCTCGAATAAGTCTGTGATGACGAGCGTTGTGCTCGCGCAAATACTGCATGCCACTACCTTGACGACCCTCTGTGCAGTAACACATTGCATTGTATTCGTGATTGCCCAGGACAATTTCGGCCTGCGATTGGTCGACCATGTCTTTTACAATATGCAGAGCTTCTCGAATTCGAGGGCCTCTATCAACAATATCACCCACAAAAATCACTTTGCGTTGCGGATGACGGTAGCAACCTTGCTTGTTCTCATAACCCATCTTTTTCAACAGACGTTCAAGGGAGTTACCACAACCATGAATATCACCAATCAGGTCATAGCCTTGCTTAACTTTTTTCTTAACAAATGCCATCTATTAACTACTTATCAGGTTATTGGCCCAGCCTAATTTCTCTCTACAGGTTTCATAGAAGTTATGAGAGGTAGGGTGAATCAAACGCACTTTATGTGGTTTTTTACTTATGTATACTGCATCGCCAGGCGCAACAGGGATGTGATGCTGACCATCACAGCTGACCTGCGGGTAAATCTCATTACCTTCACCAATCACAATTTTAATCTCACTTTTACCGTCAACAACGATTGGACGGCTACTGAGCGTATGAGGAAACATTGGAACTAATGAGATTGCATCGAGTTTAGGGTGCAAAAGAGGCCCACCGGCCGACAAAGAGTAAGCTGTTGACCCAGTTGGTGTCGAAACAATCAAACCATCTGAACGCTGACTGTAGACAAACTGACCCTCAATAAACAAGTCAAAACCGATCATACGAGTTGACTTACCCGGGTGAAGAACGATGTCATTCAATGCGGTACCAAAGCCAACCGGCTCGCCATTTCGCTTAACATGAACATCTAGCAGGAAGCGTCTTTCCTGAATATACTGCCCTGAAAGCACTTCTTTTACTTTCGATTCCAACTCAGTTGGTGACACATCAGTCAAAAAACCTAATCGGCCACGGTTTACTCCTAACAAAGGAACATTTGATTTAGCTAACTCTCGAGCAGCCCCCAACAAACTTCCATCACCACCCACTACGATCACCAGATCACACATTTCCCCCATCATTTTGACACTGGAAACCTGCAAACCATGCCCGGGAATTAAAGCACCGATATTTTCTTCAATGATTAGATAATAACCTTCATTAACCAGAAATTTTCTTAAACGACGCATCGTTTCTATGACCTGGGCACTGCCCATACGACCAATCAAACCGATATTACGAAAATGATCCATACCTTAACTAACCCTTATACTATGTAATAGCGTGATATATATGAGAGAGGACGATCGCTTCAAGAAGCACTCTACATTAGCCAATACTACACCGGCCGACACTAAGCACATAATAAATTAACAGACTCCAGACTTACAGCCTGAATACCGTTCTCACGACAATTCAGAGATTTGAACATGAGATTGTCTATGAAGACAGGAAACGCTGATAGGATTCACCAAATCCACGCCAGCCCTGTAGCCCGCCAGTATGAACAGCTAATACTCGCGCTCCCGCCTGGATTCTTCCTTGATGAATATACTCCGCCAGCCCATACATCATCTTTCCTGTATAAACAGGGTCTAGAACCAAACCATGCTCATCATAAACATCAGAAATAAATTCCGTCAGACGACTATTGATTTTGGCAAAGCCACCGAAATGATAGTGATGACATATTCTCCAAGGGTTAACCCTACTGGCACCTGATAACTGCCGCTCTACGCGATGCTCCAGGTCGTGAGCATTTTTTAGTGCAGAAAATCCAACACACTGGGCTCGACCAATATTTGCCTGAGCAATCCCTGCCAAGGTTGCGCCTGAGCCCACAGCACAAGCTATCAAGTCATAGTTAAGTTGCCCCGCATGATGCAAGGTATTAAATAAACTTTCGATTCCTAGCGTGCCTTGTCTACCTGCACCACCTTCAGGAACAACCCAGGCTTCGGGCATTGCCTCTTTATACATATCAGGTGTAGTGTTAGAAGCAGTGTGACGATACGTTTCACGATCAAGCCATTGAATCTTCATCCCCCACTTTTCGCAATCCTGCAGAGTAGATGTCAAATCGCCGTGTGGTTCACCTCGAACAATACCGACAGAGTCCAGATTCAATTGATTTGCGGCATAAGCCAAGGCATGCAAATGATTTGAGTGGGCACCACCAAAACTTACAATTTGTGATTTGCCCGCCGCGACAGCCGCTAGTAAATGATGCTTTAGCTTGTACCATTTGTTCCCCGATATAAAAGGATGTACTTTATCGAGACGCAGACAGTCCAGGGTCACTAGCTGATCTTTCGCAATCTCCAGAGGAAAGGAGTGAACTTCGGGTAGTACATCAAATTGCACACCCAACTCAGCAGTAGTTTTATTATTAGCCAGCATAACCTTTATGACTCTCACACATGTCACTCACTCCTTCCTGAAAATCACCCGGTGCGCTAACCTTGCTTACACTCTTTCCGCAAACTTGACCTACGCCTTCGGCATGCTGGCAAATTGGCTGATCAAAGTGTTCTAACCAAGCTAGGTACTGCTCCTCCGTGACATAACATTTTGCCGCTACGAAAGCGTTTGGGTTATCAACATAATCACGAATTTCACTCGCCGTCATGGTGATATGCCCAGCACCCGGGTGGTAGGCAACGTAGACCACATCCAACGCTTTCAGGCGGTCAAACATACCTTCATTGGTGCTGCTAGCGCCACGAGACTCACTCAATTCCTCAAGCTCAGATCGCAGCTGCTCCTCACGTTCCTCTCGATAAGCAAGATCTAAATCTTTGCGATCTAACTGCTCCTTCAGGAGAACCAGTTCAGCCTCCATTTTCTGACGCTCCAAGCGCTCCTTGTCACCCGCAGACGCACCTTTTAAGCGAGTCTCCAGTTTCGAAACTAGATCTGACTGATCACTGACCTGATCCTGAAGCTTTAAGAACTGATCATTTCGCTTACCTAGCTTGAGCTTTAGTTTTTCGTTTATCAGCTTAAGCTGTTCATTCGTTTGCTTAAGCTCTTGAATTTCATTCTTATAAGCATGCAGAATAATTTTCTGTTCACGATCTCCAAAATCAACATTTTGCTCACGACTAGACTCCAGAGTACGAATTCTTAGCCTCTGCTCCTTAAGCAAACGAGCCAACTTGGTTCGCTTTTCAACCTCTGTTTCCAAGCCCAAGTCATCCAACACCGGATCACTCGGTGAAAGAACTGGGATATCCGGCTCGGCTTTCTCAAATTGAAAGCGTAGTTTATTCAACTCGACCGCTTTCTTGAGTCGCAAGAAGTCATTCGACCCGGGCGTCATATCAGGATCCCATAGGTCGTTCAAATGCCAATTAATTGAACACTGCCCCCGGCAAGCCAAACGTATTGGCCCGCCACCTAAATCAGGCCCACTACCACTCACTTCAGCCAAGCGTTCAATTGGTACATTCCAACTTGCGTCAGCCTTGCCATCTTCGTCGAAATATAAAATGAAGAATACCAGCGCCTGGATCGTACCATCCTTGCCAATCACCGCATAAACTGCTTTAGCTTCTTGATCAGCGTAATCTGGTAAAGCACCCAAGCCGTCTAACATTGCCTCGAACTCCGAGAACATCAAATGTTTCGTTACTTGCTGATTTTCAACAAAGAAGACAGCCTCATATGAATCTGACTTTCTAAACCCCATAACTACCTCGTTAAGATGCGCATAGAAATTGCGCACCCAATAAATCTAAAACTACAAATCAGTTTAGTTGATAACCAAGGAAGCACACGTTTAAAAAAGAAAGGATATGTAACGCTGCCCGGACCTATTTCACAGATATAAAAAACTATATGAACTGAAGGTATTAAGGTATGAATAGCGATTGACGTAGATTCGTCTAGTTCAAGCAGTTTTATCGTGGGTGGTATTAATAAAAGCGGGGATAATTAGCTGGAGGGGAATATAGAAGGCAATGCTGTTACATCTCAACAGCATCGTCCTCAAACTCTTCATCGTCATATTCCAGCCATCCGGAATCCAATACTTCTTCTTCATATTCGTTCATTTCTATCTCCTTTTGATTGTTTCAAAAGCAAGCGTATAGAAGAAATATGACAGAAATAAGTCAGACATCTCAAGAAGTATATAATTTGAGGTTTTCTTATTGAGAAATGAGTAAGAGTTAAGGACTGTAAATTTAAATGGCGGACCGGACGGGATTCGAACCCGCGACCCCCGGCGTGACAGGCCGGTATTCTAACCAGCTGAACTACCGGTCCGCATACTTTAAATCTTACATTCACTACCTTCACACAAGAACAGTGCTAGTAGTGGTGGGTGGTACAGGGATCGAACCTGTGACCCTCGCCTTGTAAGGGCGATGCTCTCCCAGCTGAGCTAACCACCCATTTGGGTAGACCTAATTCTAACATTGTCACGCAGCACCTAAGATGCTCCTTTGTTAGAAACCACCTCTTTCAAGGTAGCAATCGAGTTGAAGTGTAAATGGCGGACCGGACGGGATTCGAACCCGCGACCCCCGGCGTGACAGGCCGGTATTCTAACCAGCTGAACTACCGGTCCGCAACAAACTTTACATTTCAATTTCAAATCTAAAAAAGATTTGGTGGGTGGTACAGGGATCGAACCTGTGACCCTCGCCTTGTAAGGGCGATGCTCTCCCAGCTGAGCTAACCACCCAACTCAATTGAGATGCGTATCTTAATGATTTCTTAGAAGCTGTCAATTAGAAATCAGCTTTTTTTTGCATAAATATGCAATTAATTTTCACAAGTCTCATATCTAGAAAAAACGTGAGGAAAAATCAAACAAACAGTTTAATTTTCAACCGATTAAATTAGATACTCCACCCATTTTTAGCGACTTTGCAACCAGCCCTAATTCAAAGACTGACGAATCAGGTCCACATTCTCGCGCCGCTGCTCACTCATTTCTTTTTGTTCAGGCTCAGGCTCTTCTTTAGATTCGAGCTGAAAGTAAGCATACCACGGTTCACCATCATCGACCGTTTCCTCCTCTCGAGGCACTGGAGCCGGCGCTATATTACCTGCTCTCGCTGCTCTTTCGAGACGATCTAACTCCAACTCTTCATTCAAGGTCAATTGAATTTTCGGCTCACGCCAAGGAGCCAACCAGTTTCGCCTTATTTTTCGCTTATCATCAATAGCGGCTAGATATTCATCAACATCATCCGCAAGCAGGTACAACTCCTGCTCCAAGGTTAAAGGCTTATCTCGTCGTAACTCCCGATACAAATCACTAGGCAGATAGAAAATCGGGAAGCCCCACATAAAGTTATTCGACCACGGCCAAATCACGGTAAACCAACCGTATTCTTGCATTGTGCCATCAAGTACCTCCTGAGCCTTATCAGCGTCAGTCGGGTGCCAAAACGAATGCGTCAAATAGCGAGTCTTGGGCATTTCCTTCATCGCCATTTCCCTTTCAACCAACTGCACATCGGCTGTTGCCATTTCATCTTCCGGCTCTATTAAAGAGTGCCTAATTTCAGGGAGCGACACCTCAGAATGTCGAATATAGGTAATCGACCCAGCGTCCAGATTCATACCAATATCAGCCTGTAAGTTAAGATCAAAAGCCATCATCACTTTATCATCGAAAGCTTCGAAACCAAATAACGGCATCAAGCTCTTGCGCACAGTAAAGTCATAACTTCCTGCTGGCAGCTCAACATAAGTGTAACTACCGGCACGAAGGTTAAAGATAATTTCGTCATTAATATAATAACTAGGTGCTTCCAGCTCTTCAGAGGCCCACTGACTGTTCGGCCGATAGAAGTAAACTAGTGCATTGGCTTCTTTATCCCACTCAGTATCATCGAGTTCCTTGAACATTTCGCCATCAGTATTGGGAAAATAGTAAGAACCCAGGTTTCGACCTGTCGACCAATAAATAGATGGATACCAACCTCTACCCTGCTTATGGAAAGGCTTCGAATAGGGCGCAGTAGTATCCGCCTTCACCTGACCAGAACTCAAAGCCAGCGGAAAAATCGCGCAGGCAAGCACAATAGAAAGCGCATAATAAAGAAAGGAGCGGGATGGTTTGCCCACAACGCTCTTTAATGATTGCTTAACCTCAGCAACGCGACCCAAGCTCACAGAGTAAGCGCTTCGTTGGCAAGTTTTGAAACTCACAATACCGTCCAATGTATCGTTTCCTATAGATGTACAGCTTTATATTTATTCGAGCAGCAAGACTAGCTACCCATCACAATCAGGCGGACAGTTTAACAGCTAGTTAATCTAATTTTTGCGATCTACCGCATGTCATCGAGAATCCGAATACCTGTAAAGACTATCTCACCCCGGGATTTGCACTAGAAGAAGACAATTTACCCAAGCTCGCCTCCAAATCAATGACTCTTTTTATAAGCTGGCGGCGACTTTCATCTATCGACAGCAAGCTTTCCTGGTTTTCTAATTGAACTTTGGCGCTATCACTCATACGAGCCTGTAGCGCAGCAATACGTTTTTCAAACTCTTGAGTACTCGAATCGAAAGTGCTCAATTTTTCATTAAACTGCGTCAAAAACTCTTCTCGTTCAGCTCGAGTAATTGACAACTCCCCTGACAACGAAGCTATACGACCATCTAATACTGACATCCCTTTATCAGAGTCCGCTTTCAATGCTGATAATGAAACCTCATGAGTAGCTAAAGATTTTTGACTCTCGGCAAGCTTTTTCGTTAGCGCTTCTATTTTCTTTTCATGACCTTGAATAGTTTTACGATTCCTATCATAAGACACACCCCACAGCTTTCGAACCTCCGACTCCAGAAAAGCCATTTTCTTCTCTGCAGATGTGCCGGTTTGCATTAGTTCAGCACCCGTTTCACTAACCTCCCCTTCCAAACGAGCCAACAACAACTTGCTTTGCCCTATAAATTCGTCAGCACTAGACAAGCGCTCCTCTAAACCGACTACCGTTTGGGATTGCTGCCAATATAAGTATGATAAGCCCCCCAAAGCCAGAAGCATTAACAGCAACAGAGAAACGACTAAAGGTGAAGCAGATGATTGAGAGGCTGCAACCGGGGCGCGCACCTCGGACGAACGCACAGCATTTACTGTAGAGCTAGAGCCTGAACCGGCCTTTCCTACTTGCTGTTTTTTGTTGCCGATATCATCTCTTTTGCCTGCCGATGCCTTAGCAGATTTATTCTTATTCTTTCGACTATTATAAAGATCCAGATCATCTCGGTCCGGCCGCAAGCTATCCATTAAATTTCCTCTGCACTAATCATCTCAGGTATCTGTACGCTTAAATTCCAACTACCGCCGGGTTACCATGCACCAGCCAGTCAAAAGCAGATTCTAGCGCCTGCGCGCACCTTTGTCCTCCAATAAAACAATTCTATTTGCATGAAACCTGATGAATCACTACTATATGCGGTCTTTTTTTATCCAGACACTAATTCTCTGGGTAATCACGTGCCTTGGCATCAAGGCCAGACAGTTAGTGAGAGGTGACAAGATGCAGCCAGTAGTTGGGATAATCATGGGTTCAAAGTCGGACTGGCCGACAATGGAACACGCGGCCAACATGCTAGACGAGTTAGGTGTAGCCTACGAAGTTAAGGTCGTTTCTGCACATCGCACCCCTGACCTCTTATTCAACTATGCCAAAACAGCTGAAGAGCGCGGCATTCAAGTTATAATTGGTGGCGCTGGTGGCGCAGCACACTTACCTGGAATGGCTGCCTCACAAACCAATCTACCTGTGTTTGGCGTACCTGTTCAATCTAAAGCATTAAACGGCCTCGACTCCCTTCTATCTATTGCACAAATGCCTGGCGGAATCGCTGTTGGTACACTGGCTATTGGTGTCGCCGGGGCAAAGAATGCAGGTCTACTTGCAGGCCAGGTGATCGCATTGCATGATGACAAAGTCAAAGCTGCTCTCAATAAGTTCCGCCAGACGCAAACAGAAACAGTATTAAGCCAACCAGATCCACGAGGCTAGGCAATGAAGAAAATTGGTGTACTGGGCGCTGGGCAACTAGGCCGAATGCTCGCTTTGGCGGGATACCCTCTGGAGCTGGACTTTCACTTTTATGATACGTCCGGTTCTCCTAGCGTTGGACTTGGAGACATTACTATCGACACCGAGGCCAAGCTCGACAATCCGGCCTTAGCGGACTTCCTGAATGACGTTGATGTCGTCACTTATGAATTTGAGCACCTTCCAGCGCAACTAACACAATACATCGAAAGTAAAAGTACACTTTATCCCCCCTCAAAGTCTATTGAAGTCTGTCAAAATAGAGCTGAGGAAAAGGCACTATTTACCAAACTTGGAATTCCCACTCCTGCCTACCATATCGTCAACTCCCTTGAAGAGTTAAAAGCGGCTGTCGAAAAACTAGGTTGCCCAATCGTCACCAAGACAACGCGAGAAGGCTATGACGGAAAAGGCCAGTTCGTTATTCGTCAAGCAGAACAATGCGAAGCAGCATGGCAGGCTATTGGCGAAGGTAAAAATGGCACAAACACACTTATTGCAGAAGCATTCGTAAACTTTTCTCGAGAGCTGTCAATTATCGCTGTACGCTCAGCTGATGACAGCATGAAAGTCTACCCACTAGCAGAAAACGACCACCACGAAGGCATTCTGCGCTATTCCATCGCACCTGCAGCTAAGGTCGCGGACGATATAAATGCTCAAGCAAATCAATATATTAAAGAGTTAATGCATGAGCTAGGGCATGTCGGCATTTTAACACTGGAATTATTTGAAACAGAAAACGGCTTAGTCGCTAATGAAATGGCACCTCGAGTCCATAACTCTGGGCACTGGAGCATTGAAGGCGCACATTGCAGTCAGTTTGAAAACCATTTGCGTGCTGTCAGCGGCCTACCTTTAGGTTGCACCGAAGCGCAAAAGCTCACCTGCATGATCAATATTATTGGTGAAAAAGGTGATACCGGGAGTATCTTGTCACTTCCTTACGCCAACCTTTATTTGTACGGAAAAGAAGAACGCGAAGGACGCAAACTAGGGCACGTGACTGTGCAAGCAGATAGCCACGAAGAACTTGCCTGGCGAGTAAAGAATGTTGCGAGTTTTTTGCCTGGAAGCCCTGAATTCAAACATAGTTAAACCGATTCAAAGGCAGAAACCCCAAAAGCAGCTTGAGACACTAGAAAAACTCAAGCTCGCTTTCTTCAAACCAGTCTTCTTCCTCCAAACCCTCACTAACTTCCGCAAATATCATTTCTTTATTGGTCTGTTTTATTAATAAACGACAGACAATTGGCAAGTCATGAATCTGTGCCAATAGGTGGCTATCCACCAAGAAAAGCCTCTCATGAACTTCGTAATCAACAGGTGCGTCCAGCTCTAACAGCTCATCCTGACACAATTTAGGCAAGCCCATTCTGAGAATACAGTGATGAAGCAGCAACTGGTTTTTCAAGTCTCCCAAAAAGCGATTAGCTAGCTCCATACACCAATTTTCCTGGTACTGCACAATTGTTTAATTTTGCGCTTCAATACTAGGCATTGTTTCCCTGAGAAAAGCTCCAGAAACACTTAAATACATTAAGATAGAAAGATCTTCAGAACTAGCCTCAATGGATACAGAAACAAAGCCATCAAGAGTAGATAACCTTTGTAGGTCATTATCAGTCTTTTTAATATAAGCACCTAAATTATCAAACTGTTTTGCACTAGCACGCTCAAACAACTCCAAAATTCGTGGCACAACTTGCACACTGCTCATTGATATTCCCTCAAGACTCTCTGATCACTTCATTATTCCCCAGTACCGTTACTATACAAAGTATAGACAGCAAACTAAATACTCCACCGAACATCTAGTAGCATAAAGGAGGCACTACCAAGTATAAAGGCAACAAGGTAGAATGCACTTTCTTCCAAACAAACTAACAAACTTACTTCAGCAGCTCACCGCTAATATATCCACCTTATGATACAAAATAGCTCTTCCCTACCCTCTTCTGTTGATCCAAGCCAAACACGCGTAATCGTTGGCATGTCAGGCGGTGTTGACTCTTCCGTTTCAGCACTACTCCTAAAACAGCAAGGCTTTCTTGTCGAAGGCCTGTTTATGAAAAACTGGGACGAGGACGACGGCACAGAATACTGTACCGCAATCGAAGACCTGAATGATGCCCAAGCTGTATGTGACAAGCTAGGTATTAAGCTTCATACCGCTAACTTTGCCGCTGAATATTGGGACAGAGTCTTCGAGCACTTTTTGGTTGAGTATCGCTCTGGGCGAACTCCCAACCCTGACATCCTGTGTAACAAGGAAATCAAATTCAAAGCCTTTCTCGATTATGCGAGTACCTTAGGGGCAGATTACATTGCGACAGGCCATTACGTGAGACGCGCTGACGATAATGGGCAAACCTTGCTATTAAAGGGGCTCGATAACAACAAAGATCAAAGCTACTTTCTACATGCTGTCAACCAAAGCAAATTAGCGAAAACCCTGTTTCCGGTTGGTGAATTGGAAAAGCCAGCTGTAAGAAAGCTTGCCGAAGAACATGATTTAATCACACATAACAAGAAAGATAGTACCGGCATATGTTTTATCGGAGAGCGAAAGTTCTCTGACTTTCTAAAGCAATACATCCCTGCGCAACCGGGTGATATTGAAACTGACAAGGGCGATATCATCGGCCGACACAATGGGCTTATGTACCACACTATTGGGCAGCGCCAAGGCTTAGGAATTGGTGGGCTCAGCGGCTATGACGAATCACCTTGGTATGTTGCACAAAAAGACCTTGATCGTAACGTATTAATCGTTGTTCAAGGCAGCAAGCACCCCCTTCTATACAGCAGCCAACTACAGACTCTCGAAACTGACTGGATCAACAAAGCTCCAAGTGAGTACCCTTTCCACTGCAAAGCTAAGGTGCGCTACCGCCAAGCTGATCAGGACTGCATTATTGAAAGTAACGACAATGGATGCTTAAGCGTATTCTTTGGGCAGCCTCAGCGCGCGGTCACACCCGGCCAATCGATTGCCTTCTATCTTGAAGATCAATGCCTCGGTGGCGCGATTATTGAAACAACGGAATAGACAGCTAAAACACTAGAAAGCTGAATTCCAAGACATGCTCAGCAATCATCAGCAAAGTAATTTTAAACAGTGAACTCTATGAACAAGACTCAACAACAAATACTTGCCCTAGCAGGGTTATTCCAGGCAATGTCAGCCGCTGACGACATTGCACAGAGCGGACAATGCAATCCTCAACACCTGGAAACTGCCTTAAATAGTCTGTTTATCACAAACCCGGATACCACACTATCGGTCTTTGGTGACCTTGCCAAACTTGAGAAAGGCCTTGAAGTCGTTCATGACCTACTTGCCAAAACTAATACTAAGGGGCACGTACTGCCCGTGCGCTACGCTCTTGCAGTCCTCCACCTTGAGAGAAAACTCAATAAAGATAAAGAAATGCTAGATGCACTTAGCCGGAAACTTGAGAGGGCACAACAGCAAGTAGAGCATTTTGGCCTGCTTCACGAAAATGTCATTGGCAGTCTCGCTGAGATTTACATGCAAACCATCAGCACCTTTTCATTGCGTGTACAGGTATCTGGCCATGAACGCCACTTGACCGTCGATCTGAACGCAGCAAAAATCCGCTGCCTGCTTCTCTCAGGCGTAAGGGCTGCAAACTTATGGCGACAACTCTCTGGCCATCGTTGGCACTTTATCTTTAAACGACGCGCGTTAGCAAATGAGTGCGAAAAACTATTAAGCCAAAGCAGAGCAAGCTAGCTGCTACATAATTATATCTGAAAACTATTACAGATCTACTTCAATTATTGATTAAATCCAGTAACTTGCATGAGAGAGACTTTGAATCTATATTAGGAACTTCTGCTCACGAATCAATCTATTTTGCAGTAAAATCACGACCCAACCATTACTGATTTCTTAAGGAAAACACTTTGTTTAGCAACCTTCGATTTGAAGTCAAAATTTGGCTACTTCTAGCTATTGCCATTATTAGCAGCTTATTCATTCAAGTTTTTGACCGGATTAATGAGCGAGATAACTTGCTCGAAAGTCGAAAAAGTGAAGTGAAGCATCTTGTTGAAAATGCGTCTTCGCTGCTTAGCTCATTCTACGAACGAAGAGATATATTGGGTGAAGCAGAAGCTAAAAAACAAGCCGTCAACGCTATCAGACACCTAAGGTACGACAATGGCAGCGGATATTTCTGGATCAATGATTATAGCGCGAAAATGGTGATGCACCCTATTAAGCCAGCACTGAACGGAAAAGACTTAAGCGAATTTACCGACCCTAAAGGCACGCAACTGTTTTCCGATTTTGTGAAAGTCGTACGCAGCTCTGAAAGCGGGTATGTCGATTATTATTGGGCTAAACCTGGAAAAGACGAACCTGTTGCAAAAACCTCATATGTTCAAGGCTTCAAACCTTGGAACTACATTATCGGCAGCGGTGTATATATTGACGATATCGATGAGCTATTCTGGAAAAAGTCACGATCGTCTATCTTCTTGCTTCTTGCCACGCTCATTGTCGTTGCTGTGATCGCTCGAATGATGACCCAAGACTTGGTCGAACCTTTAAAGCGAATCGTATCAGTCATGAAAGACGCTGCAAACGGAGACTTTCGACAAGAAATTGAGCAAACTGAGCGTCGCGATGAGCTAGGAGGTCTAAGCCGATCGTTCATCAGCATGCAAAGCGCCTTCCGTAGCTTAATCAATCACTGCAAACACGGCTCTGAAGAAATGTCGTCTTCTGCAACCGTCATAAATGACATTACATCAAGAACATCAGAAGGTGTTGACCAACAACACTCTGAGACCGAGCTTCTCGCCTCGGCAATTGAAGAGCTTGCCATGACAATTCAAGAGATTGCTAACAACGCTGCAGAAACCTCAGACCTGACTCACGAAGCAAATACTCAAATAAATCAAGGTAACGAGATGATGCGCAATACCATTGGTGCAATCAGCAGCGTCTCGGATGATATGACACAAGCCAGCCAAGTCATTAGCCAACTTGAAGCCGATGTTCAACAAATTGACACCATTCTTGGCGTCATCAGAAACATTTCTGAACAGACCAACCTATTAGCTTTGAACGCCGCGATCGAGGCTGCACGAGCTGGCGAAACAGGCCGCGGCTTCGCGGTAGTAGCAGATGAAGTTAGGTCTCTCGCACAACGAACTCATGAATCCACTGAAGAAATACAGGCGATGACTGAAGCTCTGCAATCTGCCGCTGCCAATGCAGTTAAAGTAATGGAGGCCGGAAAGATCCATACTCAATCTTGTGTGGATAATGCTTACAGCACCGGAGAGTGCCTAATGATAGCGGGTTCAAAAGTCGCTGAAGTC
>NZ_LWGG01000593.1:0-262 GCF_001635365.1 Oleiphilus sp. HI0128
GGTATTGCAGCTTAGCCATACTCCACGCACTATGGTTATTTATGGTGCCGGTGTTATTGGCTCCGAGTATGCATCAATTTTTTCCGGTTTAGGTGTGAAAGTCGACCTGATTAATCCTGGCGAGAAATTACTATCATTCCTTGATGATGAGATTTCTGATGCGCTTAGCTATCACCTTCGAAACAATGGTGTTCTTGTCCGACACAACGAAACCTACGAGACAGTTGTCGGTACCGATTACGGTGTAGAGGTTACTTTCGAG
>NZ_LWGG01000594.1:0-379 GCF_001635365.1 Oleiphilus sp. HI0128
TGGCCTTGATCAAGCACCAGACTAATCGCGTCCAATTTAAATTCTTGGGAATATTTTTTTCGTGTATTCAATTTACCTTCTCCAGTTAGGACGTATTATGTCTTAACTGGACTGGTCATATCTATTAGACCACGTCAGTACCGGGATGGCTCGATCGACAAGATCAATCAGGAGTTTATGCCTTGATTTCTTAAACATCGTGAACAGCTATCGCTCAAAAACAATACTAGCGCCAACCACTAGAATCCTATAAGCTCGCTCTCCTTATTTTGGCTGTATTGTTATTGTACAGCCCCTACAGTTGAGCAGTTTATGAGTTTCGAGTCTTTAGGTCTTTCGCTTCCACTATTAAAAGCTATTGAAGAATTAGGGTATAAAA
>NZ_LWGG01000595.1:0-502 GCF_001635365.1 Oleiphilus sp. HI0128
TCAAAAGGCATGTGTTTGACCAGGTCTTCAATCTCTCCACCAAAATCCAGTTTGAAGGCATCAACACCTTTACGCAGCAAGCCATCCAGGACAGCCTGACCACTTTTCAGAGACACCTCGCGCTCCGCCGAGGTTCCTCCCATAATAACGGCAACTTTACCTAGCTTGTCCGCCACTGAACTCATGAACAAGCCTCCAACAACTCGCCATCTTCCGACAAACGAATAGCTATCTGACCGACGCTACCCGCCCCCTGAGTAAGTAATAAGTCGCCGTCTTGAAGCACTGTGGACAAAAGTTTTTCCAGGTTCGGCACTACCTCATCTACCTGGTGACCACCATCGATATAAATTGGCTCAGCACCACCACGCTGACGAATACTGCGGCACAATGCGCGACTATCAGCACTTGGAATTGGTGTCTCGCCAGCGGGGTAAACTTCCATCAAGAGCAACACATCCACCTTGGCGAGAACTTTTACGAAGTCCTCATATAGGTCACT
>NZ_LWGG01000596.1:0-372 GCF_001635365.1 Oleiphilus sp. HI0128
CCACCTAACAATAAATGGATGGCGGACCATGATGCCGCTTTAAAGCAAGCCGAGGCTCAACAAGGTTGGGATATATTCCCGGTGACGTCTTGGGAAGCGATGACTGATTTTGCTCGGGCATTTAGCAGAAAACACTATGAGGGAGCAGAATAATGACTCAACTCATAACTCGTAGCAATGGTAGTGCCGAAGGCCCCGATATCAACGTATTGCACCATCGGCTAACCGAGTTCCCTAAAGAATTGTTAAACCCTCAATTACCACCTTACTTTTATGCTCTAGTTCATGATGCTCTATATGATTTAAGCACCTCAGTGCGAGCATCAGAACTCACTCGTTTTAAACGGCCTTATGAGCAATGTGATTGGTATC
>NZ_LWGG01000597.1:0-278 GCF_001635365.1 Oleiphilus sp. HI0128
GCTTATCGCCAGCTGAAAGAAAAACAGCAGTCGATGCAGCAAAGACAATGGGCTTATCAATGTGCGGTGTAGATATTCTTCGAAGTGCTACCGGGCCCGTTGTCATGGAAGTGAACTCTTCCCCGGGGCTAGAAGGCATTGAAACGGCTACCGGCAAAAATGTAGCGGGGATGATTATTTCGCATATCGAAAAGAAGGCAAAACCCAACGCAACCAAAACTAAAGGGAAAGGTTAGTTATTAGTTGAGACAATGCAAATATTAGTTGAGATATTACAA
>NZ_LWGG01000598.1:0-427 GCF_001635365.1 Oleiphilus sp. HI0128
GGAAGTACTTTAACGTAGATGCTTTCCTTCTTCTCTGCTTCCATCAAGTTAGCGAATTTACGTTCATAAAGATAGATTTGGGCCAGTACCTGATTAGCGAATGAGCCATCCATAATTCGGCTAGGGTGACCCGTGGCATTACCCAGGTTAACCAAGCGACCTTCAGAAAGAAGAATCAAGTGATCATCAGCTCCCTTGTCACGATAAACCTTGTGAACCTGTGGCTTAATCTCGTCCCATTCCCAATTTTCACGCATATAAGCCGTGTCAATTTCATTATCGAAGTGGCCGATGTTACAAACAATAGCGCCATTCTTAAGTGTCTTAAGCATACTTGCATCACAGACATTGACGTTACCTGTCGTGGTAACAATCAGGTCGGTTGTTTCCATTAGTAGCTTGTTAATACCTTCTACAGAACCCGTGT
>NZ_LWGG01000599.1:0-311 GCF_001635365.1 Oleiphilus sp. HI0128
CGCGCAACCGGTAACCAAACACCTGTACTGATCCTTAGTGCACTAGGCGACGTAGATGATCGTGTTGAAGGTTTACGCGGTGGTGGTGACGATTATCTGACCAAGCCTTTCTCCTACACTGAGTTACTTGCTCGCCTGGAAGTATTAGTCAGACGCGGGGCAACCAGTGGCTCCGAGAAAGTGACTCACCTGCAAGTTGCCGACCTTGAAATGGATTTGCTAGCCCGCTCTGTCAAACGCGGTAGCGAAAAGATCGACCTACAACCTCGCGAATTTCGCTTGCTAGAGTACCTGATGAAACATGCAGGCCA
>NZ_LWGG01000600.1:0-676 GCF_001635365.1 Oleiphilus sp. HI0128
TGATGTCACCACCAATATCGTACTTAGTGGAGCTGTTGATGTTAATACTCCCGGAACCTACGTGCTCAGCTATGACGTCAATGATGCCGCGGGGAATGCTGCAACGACCGTTACTAGAACAGTCATCATTGCCGATACAACTATTCCAGTCATTACGCTAACAGGCAATGCAGCTGAAACAGTTGAACAAGGAACGAGCTATACCGACGCTGGTGCAACAGCCAACGACAACGTGGATGGCAACCTAACTTCCAGCATCGTCATAAGCGGTGATACCATCGATGCAAATATTGCAGGCATATACACGATAAGATACGACGTCAGTGATACTGCCGGTAATGCTGCTCTAAAGCTTAGTCGCACAATCACTGTTCAGGATACAACGATTCCAGTGATTACACTTACTGGCTCCGACCCGACCAACCACGTTCAAGGTACTGCTTATAATGATGCCGGCGAAACGCCTCTAGACAGCGCTGATGGAGACATTTACGGCAACATAGCAAGGACAGGCTCTTTCGATATCAACACGATTGGAAGTTATGTATTAAGTTACAATGTTAGTGACGCTGCCGGTAATGCCGCGGCTACAGTTACTCGAACAGTAAACGTAACGGACGGCATCGCTCCTGTAATCACCCTTGTAGGTGACTCAACCATTGATCATGTTAATGGC
>NZ_LWGG01000601.1:0-15770 GCF_001635365.1 Oleiphilus sp. HI0128
CCTTACGTATTTACTCACTTGATAGCAAAAGCATAGCCGAGTTTGGCGAAAAGAGAAGAAAGCCAATAAATATTGGTGACTCGCCTCAAAATTTGCTTAATGCCTTTATCGCAGCCGAGGATAATCGTTTTTTTGAGCACCGCGGAATAGATATAAAAGGCCTGGCTCGCGCAGCCACTCAGTTAGTTACCACAGGAAGAATTCAAACTGGCGGCAGTACCATCACCATGCAGGTTGCCAAAAACTTTTTTCTTTCCAGAGAAAAAACCTTCATCCGAAAGTTCAATGAAATTTTTTTAGCGATTCAGATTGAGCAATCTCTCTCCAAACAAGAAATCCTAGAACTTTATTTAAACAAGATTTATTTAGGTAATAGAGCCTACGGTGTTCATGCAGCCGCACAAGTCTATTATGGAAAGCCTATTGATGAATTAAACCTGGCACAAATGGCGATGATCGCGGGCCTTCCTAAAGCACCGTCTCGGTACAACCCCTTAGCCAATGCCAAACGAGCTAAAATCAGAAGAAACTGGATCCTGGACAGGATGCTTGATTTGGAGATGATCGATTCAGAACAACACGCTGAAGCAAAATCCTCTCTCATTACAGCCAGCTACCATGGCGGAAGCTCGGAACTTTATGCTCCTTATGTTGCTGAAATGGCGAGAAGAGAAGTTATTAATCGCTACGGTTCTGATGCATACACTTCTGGCATGCGTGTCTTCCTAACCGTAGACAGCAAACTACAAGAAGCAGCCTCACGCGCGGTCAAAAAAGGCTTGGAAGACTACGACAAGCGTCACGGCTACCGCGGCCCAATAAAAACCTTGGACATTAGCTCTGAAGAAGCAATCGAAAGCGCGATCAGTGAACTACGCTCCATCAAAACCCCACGTCAACACCAAGCAGCGCTGGTATTAGAAGTATCTCAAGATAGCGCCAAATTATCACTCAAAGATGGCCAGGAAAAGACCTTGCTACGCGAGCAGGCCGAATGGGCAAGAAAATACGAGACCGTTGACCGAAGAGGTCCTGCCATCAAAAGTCTGGAAGACATACTTCAAACCGGTGACGTGATTCAAGTGACCACGTCAAACACAGAAACCAGCAATGAAGACGGCGAAACGGCAATGGCAGAAATCATCCACCTAAGCCAACTTCCGGAGGCACAAGGCGCCCTTATTTCGATCAACCCCGACAACGGAGCAATCAAGGCACTGGTTGGCGGCTATGACTTTGCCATGAGCCACTACAACCGCGCGACACAAGCCAAACGACAACCAGGTTCCAACTTCAAAGCCTTTGTTTATTTGGCAGCGATAGAAAACGGGACCACCGCTGCAAGCCTTATCAACGATGCCCCAATCGTATTTGAGGACGACAATCTGGAAGCGGCATGGCGGCCCGAGAACTCTAGCGGTAAGTTTTATGGCCCAACCCGGATCCGAAAAGCACTGTATAATTCCCGCAACCTGGTATCTATTCGGCTCCTAAAAGAAACTGGCGTCCGAAAAACACTGAACACCATTGAGAAATTCGGTTTTGACAAAAAAGACCTACCCAGAGATTTGTCTCTCGCGCTTGGCAGCGCCGGACTCCCCCCTATCAGCATCGCCAGAGGATATGCAATGATAGCCAACGGCGGCTACAAAATTGATACCCATCTGATATCTCATATCGAAGATAATGAGGGGAACATAATTTTCAAAAACACGGCTCCCATCGTATGCCGTGAAAACTGCCTCACTCAACAAAGCTCAGAAGAGATTGACAACAAAGAGACTAACGAGGAAATCACCTACGCCCCGCGCATCGCCGATGAACGCGATATATATATTCTTCACTCAATGCTAAAAGACGTTATCACAAAAGGTACCGGCAGAAAGGCTCTACAACTAAAACGTAAAGACCTGGCAGGCAAGACTGGCACAACAAATGACCAAAAGGATGCATGGTTTTCCGGCTTCAACACTCAGCTAGAAACTAGCGTCTGGGTTGGTTTTGATAAGCCGCAAACACTAGGAAGGAGAGAATACGGGTCTCGCGCCGCGCTACCAATATGGAATGACTTTATGGCAGTCGCTCTAGAAGGCACACCAAACGCCAACTTGCCCCAACCTGACGGCCTGGTAACCGTTCGGATAAACAAAGAAACAGGCGAGCAAGCTCTGCCCGGCACAGACAACGCCATGTTCGAGATATTCAGAAAAGAGCTAGCACCGAAAAAGCCTAGAACCTTGCCACCTGCATTTGAACACAAAGAAAGCACACAACCTCAAATCGCTCCAGAAGATATCTTCTAACTAGCAAGAGCCTTCACGACACCACCCCATTCTACTCTAGACAAAATATAGAGACATAAAAAAACCGGTACTTTCCAGCACCGGTTTTTTTGTTTTCTTTAGAACTTTTGGCTCTAAAGAGTTAAGCCATTAGATATCTTCTAAAGACTTAAGTGGGTAGTTTGCAGGAAGTGGACCTTCCGCAGCACCCGTATCGATCGCTGCTTGAGCAACCGCAGTAGATACAATACCCAACAAACGGGAATCTGTCGCTTTTGGAATGATGTACTCTTTACCGAATTCCATTGAATCCACACCGTAAGCGTCTAGAACTTCCTTAGTTACAGGCTCTTTTGCTAGATTAGCAAGTGCTTTAGCAGCAGCCAGCTTCATCTCTTCATTGATAGCTGTTGCACGAACATCCAACGCACCACGGAAGATAAATGGGAAGCCAAGAACGTTGTTTACCTGGTTAGGGTAATCAGAACGACCTGTTGCCATAACAGCATCTGGACGAGATTCTGCAACCACTTCAGGCATGATTTCTGGAACCGGGTTAGCACATGCAAAGATGATTGGGTTTGGAGCCATCTTCTTAATTTGTTCACCAGTCACCATATCAGGACCAGATAGACCCAAGAAGATATCAGCACCGTCTAGCGCATCGTCAAACGTACGCTTGTCAGTATCTACTGCAAACATTGCCTTGTACTGGTTTAGATCATCACGACCAGAGTGGATAACACCTTTACGATCACACATGAAGATGTTTTCTGGCTTCATACCCGCAAGGGTAAGTAGCTTAGAACAAGAAATTGCAGCAGCACCGGCACCTAGTACCGCCATTTTTGCTTCTTCAATTTTCTTGCCTTGAATTTCAAGTGCGTTCAATGCACCTGCAACCGTTACGATAGCAGTACCGTGCTGGTCATCGTGGAAAACTGGAATGTTGCACTGCTCTTTAAGCGTACGCTCGATTTCAAAACACTCAGGTGCTTTAATGTCTTCTAGGTTAATGCCACCAAAAGTAATCGCAATACGACGCACTGTGTCGATAAATGCTTGAGGGCTTTCAGATTCAACTTCGATGTCGATTGAATCAACGCCAGCAAAACGTTTGAAAAGAAGAGACTTACCTTCCATTACAGGCTTAGAAGCCAAAGGACCTAAGTCACCCAGACCAAGAATCGCAGTACCATCAGTAATAACCGCTACCAAGTTACCTTTAGCAGTGTACTTATATGCATTTTCCGGGTCAGCAGCAATTTCCTTAACTGGCTCTGCAACACCTGGGCTATAAGCCAAAGAAAGGTCGCGAGAGGTTTGAGCAGGAGTAGAAAGTTCTACGCTGATTTTCCCTGGCTTCGGGAACTCATGGTAATCTAGAGCATCTTGTTTGAAATCTGACATTATATTCTACCGTTTTGGTTTTTCCGTTTAGGTTCTTTCAGGGACATTAAAGCCCTAAAGCCTGTCCGCGGCGCACATTATGACATCACTTATTCCCTAGGGACAATTATCAAATGATAATACGCCGTAACTTTTTTATTGTCATTTGACCGAAATCATCAAATAACCAGACGAAAAAAGAGCGACAAGCGCTCTTTTTCGGAATATCTTAGTTCTTTGGCAACTCGCCAAACAAAGCTTAGCCGCCGATACGGCTGCCGAAACGCTTCTTGAACTTATCAATACGACCACCTGTATCCATTACTTTCTGCTTACCAGTATAGAATGGGTGACATGCTGAACATACGTCCAGAGTAATATCTTTACATAGCGTAGAACGTGTTTTAATAACGTTACCACAACCACATTTTGCTTCGATTTCCTGGTAATCAGGATGAATAGCTTCTTTCATTGCACACCTCTAATTCAATTATGCCGCCACCTTACACTTATCACTCTTCTTTTAGCTTATAAAAAACCAGAAGAGCCGTTAAGGCACCGCACGAAAGGGGGCTTCCCATCTATCTTTACACCTTCAAACTTGCCTTGAAAACAAATTTTTAGACAAAAGACAGAGTGACTGCCAATTTTTAAGACGGCGCATATTAACAAAATAAACACAATAAGCAAGCATCGTTTATTTCATTTTTGAAATGCACTAGAATTTAGCCTCCTACTTCTAAGAGATTTCCTTCGTATCTTGCATGATCATCACCGTTGCAGTCCCCACCCCTTTATTTCGCTGCTTTGATTATCTGCCGCCTGATAAGATAAACCCTGAATATCTTGTGGAAGGGAGCAGGGTTCTCGTTCCCTTTGGGCCAAGAAAGTTAGTTGGCATTATCACTAAAATACAAAATACCCCTTCGGCTCATGAGGGGAAAATCAAGAACGCCTTGGCGCTTCTAGATCCATCACCCACTTTTCCAAGCGTTTTGATGCAGCTGCTAAACTGGGCCTCAAGCTATTATTGTCACCCTATTGGAGATTGTTTCGCGACCGCCCTGCCCGGAGCACTTAGAACAACCTCTGCAAAGCAAGGCGCGTTGGTCAAAAGCATAGAGCTAAGCAAATGGTATCGCAGCCCCAAACAGTTTGAAGGTAGAGCGAATGCAACCAAGCAAATAGAGATACTCGACTATCTCGAAAGCAACCCTGAAGGCGTTTGGCTCGATACACTCAAAGCTATGAGATATAGCAACAGTCAACTCAAAAACCTGGAAGGCGCAGGCTACATATATAAAGAAGTCTATGACCCCCTGAGCGCGGAAAAAGAACAACAAAGCAAAGCGCCCATTCAAAGCAAAACCCTCAATACCGAGCAAAAGCTTGCAGTTGAGACAATTCTTAACGCCGATGCAACTATCAATGCAACCCTACTTCAGGGTGTAACGGGCAGCGGCAAAACTGAAGTTTATATCGAATGCGTAAAGAAACAGCTTGAACAAGGTAAACAGGCCCTCATTCTCATCCCAGAAATTAACCTCAGCCCACAAACGCTACTCAGGTTCCAGAGTCAGCTGAGCACACCTATTGGCGTCATTCACTCTGGCATGAGCCATAAAGAGAAATATACTAGCTGGTTTTTAGCAAAAGAAGGCATTGCACGCGTCATCATCGGCACCCGTTCAGCAATTTTTACTCCCTTCAAAGAGCTCGGAATAATTATCGTAGATGAAGAGCATGACCCCTCCTACAAGCAGATTGATAATTTCAAATATTCAGCACGAGATCTATCAGTCAAACGCGGACAGATTGAACAATGCAAAGTGGTGCTAGGAAGTGCAACACCATCACTTGAAAGCCTCTATAACGTTAAGCTAGGTCGCTATCAGCTAGCTTTAATGCAAGAACGCGCCGGCGCAGGCCAAACACCGGAAATGTTTCTAATCGATATCCGCAGCCGTCCTCTGGAGAATGGTTGTTCTCGCCCCTTGAAGCAGCGAATCGGAGAAGAGCTTGCTCAAGGCAACCAAGTAATCATATTCCAAAACCGCAGAGGCTTTTCACCAACACTAATGTGTAATAGCTGCGGTTGGCTCGCCCAGTGCCCTCACTGTGATGCACGCCTTACTGTTCATAGTCGCCCACCTCAGCTACATTGCCATCACTGCAATCATAAAGAAATCATTCCAAGAGCCTGTCATGAATGCAACCACACAAGTCTGACACCACTTGGCGCAGGCACCGAAAGACTAGAGTTTGGACTGCAGGCACAATTCCCGAGCGCCAGCGTGGTGCGTGTTGACAGAGACAGCATAAAGAACCAAAAACAAATGACTGAGCTAGTCGAGCAAATCAATAAGGGAGAGCCTTGCTTGTTGATTGGCACACAAATGCTCGCAAAAGGGCATGACTTTCATAACGTCACCCTGGTCGCCATCATCGATGCCGACGCCAGTTTTTTTAGCGCCGACTATCGAGCCATTGAGCGCAGCGCACAGCAACTTTTACAGGTTTCAGGGCGCACGGGCCGCGGTAACAAGCATGGCACAGTGCTCATCCAGACACGCCAACCAGAACACCCCATCTTTGAACCTATTCTGCGTAGTGACTATACAAGCATTGCTCAGCAGGAGCTTGAAGAGCGCCAATATTGCGAGCTGCCGCCTTTCTCAAAAATGCTCACTATCCGGGCTGAGTCAGCCAAGGCTGAGGCAAACCTTGAAGAGTTGAGTTCAATTAAAAACTTGGTGCTAGCAAGTTACTCTAACGAGGCAGCGATACAAATATCGGGCCCCATTGAAGCAAATATCGCCAGAAAGTCTGGAATCTACCGAAGCTACTTGCATTTATTTATTTCAGATATGAAGGCTCGCTCGCAGCTTGTACATAGCTTGCGCTGTTATCTAGATTCGCGTAAATCCCATAAAACCAAGCTATATATCGACGCAGACCCCCTCGATTACGTCTAATAGCAATACTTGGAGTCAGAGTAAAAAGCGCACTTTTTACTCTGACTCCAAGTATTAGCGTTTAAATCTTGAACGGAATCATAGATAATACGCCCCCTTTTAATTTCCCATTGGCTTTTGTAAATCTGGACGCGCATGAAAGAACTGATAATTGAACTTGTACAAACGGTTGTGACTGAACTTAGCAACGAGAACGTCATTCCTTCGGACGCGAGTTATAAGATCAATATTGATGCGACAAAAGATAAAGCGCATGGCGACTATGCCTCGAATATAGGGCTAGTCTTAGCCAAGCAGGCCAAGATGCCACCTCGAGCGCTTGCTGAGCAAATCGTTGAAAAGATCACCGCTCAAAATAATGCAAGCGTAGACAAAATTGAAATTGCTGGCCCTGGCTTCATCAACTTTTTTATGAGCTCCGCCAGCAGCTTTGCCGTCCTCAGTTCAATTATTGAAAATGCGGATAAATATGGACACAACAACTCAGGTAAAGGCCAAAAAGTTCAAGTCGAGTTTGTTTCCGCTAATCCTACCGGCCCATTGCATGTGGGGCATGGCCGTGGCGCAGCAGTCGGTGACAGCATTTGCAGACTTCTCGGTGCAAATGGCTGGGATGTGACCAGCGAGTTCTATTACAACGATGCTGGCCAACAAATCAATAACCTGGCTCTATCTGTTCAAGCTCGCTGCAAAGGTTTAACACCTGAAGACCCAAGCTGGCCAGAAGATGGCTATCGCGGGCACTATATTATTGAGCTTGCTGAAAGCTTTATGAACGGTGAAACCATCGAGTCTGCCGACCAGAGCTTTACAGGTACCAAAAACGCTGACGACCTGGAAGATATCAGACACTTTGCTGTCGCCTATTTAAGAAGAGAGCAAGATCTAGACCTAAAAGCCTTTGACGTTGATTTCGATGTTTATTTCCTTGAAAGCTCTCTCTATAGCGATGGTAAAGTCGAAAAAGCAGTGGAAGCTCTGATTGAAAATGGCTATACCTACGAGAAAGATGGCGCGCTTTGGTTGCGAACGACAGACTTTGGCGACGACAAAGATCGTGTTATGCGCAAAACTGAAGGCGGCTACACTTACTTTGTGCCAGACGTAGCCTATCACCTCGACAAGTGGCAACGTGGCTTTACTCGCGTCATAAATGAACAGGGTGCCGACCACCACAGTACAATCACTCGCGTTCGAGCAGGCCTACAAGCATTGAAGCAAGATATACCTGAAGGCTGGCCTGATTATGTTCTTCACCAAATGGTGACTGTCATGAAAGGCGGCGAAGAGGTGAAGCTATCCAAACGTGCCGGCAGCTACGTCACATTGCGAGACTTGATCGAAGAAGTTGGCCGCGATGCCACTCGCTACTTCCTGGTCGCACGCGCTCCCAGCTCACAACTAACATTCGATATTGACCTGGCTCGCAGCCAGTCAAATGACAACCCTGTGTACTATATCCAATATGCACACGCTCGAATTAGCAGTATTTTTAGAAAGG
Organism: Oleiphilus sp. HI0128; assembly: GCF_001635365.1. Lineage (NCBI taxonomy): Bacteria > Pseudomonadati > Pseudomonadota > Gammaproteobacteria > Oceanospirillales > Oleiphilaceae > Oleiphilus > Oleiphilus sp. HI0128. Next base: position 8,148 of record NZ_LWGG01000601.1, read on the forward strand.
TTTTAGCAGCTTCTCCAGAGTGGTCTGCCGAAGACGGCCTAGCCAACCTAGAGCAGCTAAGCGTTGAAAGCGAACGTAAACTAGCAAACACGCTGGCTAGCTTCCCTGAAGTTGTCAGCATTGCGGGAGAGCAAAATGCGCCTCATCAAATTGCAAACTACCTATATAGTTTGGCGAGCGACTTCCATACCTACTACAATTCAAATATTGTAATGGTTGAAGATAGTAAAATTAGAGATGCTCGTGCAGTGCTTTGCCTAAGCATCCAGCAAGTATTGAGAAACGGGCTTAAGCTACTAGGGGTTAGCGCTCCTGAAGAAATGTAATCACACCCGATAAACTATTGACGCGTTGATCATATGACTCAAGATTTTGCTAAGCCCTCGACCACTAAAAAGCCCGGAGCACCCAAGACAAAAAAAGGTTCTTCGGGAAAGTCTGGCGGGGCTAAAAGCAGCGCGAGCAAGAAGGCCAGCGGAGCAAGCCCTAAAGAAGTGCCAAGCTCAGCGCCGGTAAAAAACCGTACACCATTTTTTCTTTCCCTAATTGTACTGGTCTGTGCTTTTGCCTATGGCTTGTATTTTTTACAGTCTATTCCGCCCACTGAAACACCCGAGAAACAGCCAACAATATCCAAAAAATCCCCTTCTGCCAGCAAAAGCACGCCCGCCGAAGAAGCACCGGCAAAGCGTTTCAACTTTTACGATATCCTTCCAGAATCGACAGTGACTGCACCGAAGGTAGAAGAGTATCGCTTCAAACAAAAATCAGGCAGTGAAGACTACTTCTATGTGATTCAAACTGGCTCATTCAAAAACCGGGCAGATGCCGAGCGCCAAAAAGCCACTATCGCCTTTAAGGGCTTAAAAGCCAATATTGAAACAGTTACCAATGATAAAGGTACTGTCTGGCACCGAGTTAAAACCGGACCATTCACCAACCGTAGTAAGTTAAATAGCGCCCTGGATAAACTTGTATCTCTTAATATCCAGCCTCTCGTCAAGAAAGTAAAAAAAGATAGCTAAAGCGCCTTCTTAACGCTTGATATCTCTTCAAGCGACTCCATATAAAAACTTTCGCTGCTGCAATACATCGCTTAATCGCAGCTGGCAGTATTTAGTCAAAACACCAATTGAGCCACTTGGCCGCATTGGTGAACGCAAACTTTGTGGAGAAGTTCATGACAACCATCTTATCAGTCCGCCGCGAAGGCGAAGTTGCTCTTGGCGGCGACGGTCAGGTTTCGCTCGGAAACACCATCATGAAAGGCAACGCTAAAAAAGTGCGCCGACTCTATGACGGCAAAGTCATCGCCGGGTTTGCAGGCGGCACAGCAGATGCTTTCACATTGTTTGAACGTTTTGAAGCGCAACTAGAGAAACATCAAGGCAATCTTGTTAAAGCTGCCGTTGAGCTAGCCAAAGACTGGCGCACAGATCGCGCACTCAGAAAGCTTGAAGCATTGCTTGCCGTGGCAGACGAAAACAACTCTCTTATCATCACCGGTAATGGCGATGTAATAGAGCCTGAAGATAGCCTGATTGCAATTGGCTCTGGCGGCCCTTTCGCTCAAGCTAGCGCAAGAGCTCTACTTGAAAACACCGAGCTATCAGCACAAGAGATTGTTGAAAAAGGTCTAACGATCGCTGCCAACATCTGCGTATTCACTAATGATGCCTTTACCATCGAGCACCTTGGTGAAGCCAAATAGCCACTAATCAGGCACGACACAACTTAACGAAAGCCCGAATCAACATCACCCTTTACATGATACGGTACTAAATTCCATGGCAAACATGACTCCTCGCGAAATCGTACACGAGCTCAACCAACATATCATCGGCCAAGATGAAGCCAAGCGTGCAGTTGCTATCGCACTTCGAAACCGCTGGCGCCGCATGCAACTTGACCCGGCCTTAAGAGAAGAAATTTCCCCCAAAAACATTTTAATGATTGGCCCAACCGGTGTGGGTAAAACTGAAATCGCCCGACGCTTGGCTAAACTTGCTGATGCTCCCTTCCTGAAGGTTGAAGCAACGAAATTTACTGAAGTAGGCTACGTGGGTAGAGATGTAGAGTCTATTGTTCGCGATGTTGCTGACTCGGCCCTTAATATGTTGCGGCAAAAAGAAATGAAGCTTGTCGACACTAAAGCTGCTGACGCTGCTGAAGAGCGTATTTTAGATGCCCTGCTTCCTCCAGCACGAACGGGTGCCGACTCAGCTCAAAGCGATAATTCTTCGACGCGACAAATCTTCCGCAAGAAGCTCCGAGAAGGCGATTTAGACGATAAAGAAATCGATATTGAAGTCAGCGCCACACCTGTAGGCGTTGAGATTATGGCGCCTCCAGGCATGGAAGAAATGAGCAACCAGCTTCAGAATATCTTTTCCAGCATGTCCGGTGACAAAAAGAAAACCCGAAAACTAACGGTTAAAGACGCGCTTAAGCAAGTCAAAGAAGAAGAAGCTGGCAAGCTGGTAAATGAAGAAGACATTAAATCTAAAGCTATCCAGGCAGTTGAGCAGAACGGTATTGTCTTTATCGATGAGATCGATAAAGTTGCCAAGCGCTCTGAAGGCTCCTCCGCCGACGTATCACGCGAAGGTGTACAGCGCGATTTACTTCCACTAATTGAAGGAAGTACAGTAACCACTAAACTTGGGCCAATCAAAACAGACCACATTCTGTTTATTGCTTCAGGCGCCTTCCACCTATCGAAGCCTTCAGACCTTATTCCTGAGCTTCAAGGGCGCCTACCAATTCGTGTTGAGCTTAAAGCGCTGTCACCAGAAGACTTCCAAAAGATTCTAACCGAACCAAATGCTTCACTGATTGACCAATATATTGCACTTATGGCTACCGAAGGCTTAAAACTCAGCTTCAGTGAGGACGCACTCGAAACGATTGCACACATTGCCTGGAAGGTTAATGAGAAGACTGAAAATATCGGGGCTCGTCGCCTGCACACAGTGCTTGAGAGACTTCTGGAGCATATATCATTTGAGGCTGGCGACAGCCAACGAGATGACTTTGAAGTGACAGCTGACTACGTTAAAGAGCAACTCGATGAGTTGTCTGAAGATGAAGATTTAAGCCAATATATTTTGTAATCATTAAATCATCAGGGTCAGAGGAAAAACCTTCGCTTTTACTCTGACCCCAATGGCACTTACTTAAGGCAAACAAAGACGTCATTCCCTTGAATAAGGGAATCCATTGTTTTTACGAGTTATGCGACACATTAAAAGTAAAACTAAACGCATTAAATCATGCAGCGACGAGAAGTCTTCTTTTTTGTTTAGTCGTGTAGGATTCAAAACAATAGATTGCCGCCTGCGCGGCAATGACGATGGGGCATAGCGGGAATGACAAGCGTCGGAGCGCGTCCTAGCTTAAGTAAGTGCCATTCTACTCTGACCCCAATTAATCTTAAAACATAGATACTACTTTCTGAGAGACTCTTTCAAAATAGCTGTCACCACCAGACGAACCGCCCTTTACTTTGATTGTCTTGGGCCTGCTTTCCTGGCTACCCTGGTAGGTTGGCAAGGCCTCACCATACAGACCTGTACTGAGTGTTCTCTGCTCATCAAATAGAATATCTTTTCGGACTCGTACACCCGCTGGTGCCAGTACTTTTTCGAGCTCATCGATCCTGTTTCTAAGATTAGCCCGAGTTAATTGATAAGCACTCTCGCACATCATTTTTCGTGAGTTAAAACTAAAGACACTTGAGAAAAACAAATTTGCATCGTGCCTTGGTGGCTCAAATGACAATACATCTTTTCCGGGGAAATCACGGGATATATTCTTGAGGCCTGAAGTAAGGCGAGAGTGAACCATTGTACGATAGGCCTGGGAAAGAACATTCGGCATCCCTGACTGCGTCAACTCCTCGCGCTTCATCGTATCAGCTTGAACGGCCTGCCCGACATCTATCGGCACAACAGGGTTAATGGCAAAAACAATATCTGCACCTGACTCAAAGGCAACCGAGGTATGCATCCCTTTGTTTAAGGTACCATCGACATAATAACGTCCACCGACCTCTACAGGTTTGTATATACCGGGCGCAGCCATACTACACTGGATAGCCTTGGAGATAGGCAAATCAGTTAAGCCTTCGGTACCAAAACGAACAGTCTCGCCTGACTCCAAGTCTGCCGCAATAACAATCAATTGCTTACGGAGCTTCTCGAACTCATTTGTTCTACCAATTGACGAGTACGAACGGCTCAAATATTTATGGAAGCCATTATTATCAAAAATACCAGAAGGAATGGCTTGAGCCAGCGCTGTCAAAGCCTCTAATACTGACTGGTCATTTGGGTGACTTAATACACTTAGACCAGCATTAAGCAATATCTTGGGTATAGATTTTATTCTACGCGTATATTCTGAAAAAGCCGGCTTATAAAAGACTTCAGGATGAAAAGGGTGAACATCAGCCTCATTACGCACAAAGATTCGGCACATTTGTGCAGGAGTCATCTGGTTCGCTAGATTCGCTGCGACAAAAGAGCCTGAGTTTACACCTACATAGATATCTAAGTCATTGAAATCGAGCCCTTCGAGCGCCTCGTCAATCGCACGCAGTGCCCCTATCTCATATATGCCACCTAATGGGCCACCGCCACCGAGTGCAATCCCCAACGTTAGTTTTTTGTTTTCTGTTGGCTGCGCCTCAGACATTCAATAACCTCTATCGTCCAATTTAATCAATTCTAAAAATAGTAAGCGTAAATATAATTACTAGAGTATTCACACTAGGAAGCAGCAGACTAGTTTTCCTCACCAATTTTGCTAGGTCGTAGGTAACGGCTAAAGCCCGCTTCTTTTAAAGCCAAATTAAGCGTACTCTGGATAATGTAGGGCGAATCCAGTGCTAAAACACTATCTAACAAGTCTTTCGCCCAAGTCATATCGATATCACGAATAACAGATTTAACCTTAAGCAAATTTGAGGCGTTCATAGACAAAGCATCATACCCCATCGCCAGCAATAGGACGGCACCAGCCGGGTCACCGGCCAACTCTCCACAAATGCTCAACTGCACGGGTAGATCAGCGGTATCCTGAGCAATCTTATATAACGCTTGAAGTACAGCTGGGTGAAAAGAATGGTAAAGCGAGGCAACACGCGGATTATTTCGGTCCACCGCCAATAGGTATTGGGTTAAGTCATTTGAACCAACTGACAAGAAGTCAACTCGTTCAGCAAGCTCTTTCACTTGATACACTGCACCAGGTACTTCTATCATGACACCGATTTGAGGCATAGATATGTCATAACCTTCAGCACAGATTTCATGATATTCACGATAAATAAGATGTAGCGCTTCCTCAACCTCGTTAACATTTGAGATCATCGGTAGCATAATACGCAGATTATCGAGGCCCACACTCGCCTTCAGCATAGCCCTCATTTGTACCAAAAATATCTCTGGGTGATCCAGAGTTACACGAATTCCTCGCCAACCCAGGAAGGGGTTTTCTTCTGTGATCGGAAAGTAGGATAAAGCTTTGTCTCCGCCAATATCCAAGGTACGCATGGTGACATAATTCGGTGCAAACGCTTCCAGTTGCTCGCGATAGCAGTCCATCTGCTCTTGCTCACTTGGGAAACGCTCATTGATCATGAATGGCACTTCAGTTCGATATAGACCAACACCTTCAGCGCCTTGATTCAGTGAACGAACAACATCAGTCATTAAACCGGTATTCACCCAGGCACAGATGCGATGCCCGTCTTTAGTTTCGCAGGGTAGGCTCTTTAACTTCTCTAAGCCTTGATCCAGCGCCTTCTCTTCTTCGACGATCTGCTCATAGTAGCCACGCAGCTCTTCAGAAGGGCAGGCAAAAATATCACCATTGTAGCCATCGACTATTAACTCTTTATCGTCCAGCTGTGTGAGTGGCATATCCACCACACCCATGACAGTGGGAATCCCCATCGCTCTGGCTAAGATTGCTACGTGAGAATTTCCTGAGCCTTTAATCGAAACAAGACCGAGTAGCTTCTCTTTCGGAATTTCACCCAACATAGTAGGGGTTAATTCTTCACTGACCAGGATCGCATTATCGGGATAGTCATGCTGTTTTTTATCCGCTGTTTGCAGGTATGAAAGTATACGGCAACCCAGATCTTTTATATCTACAGCTCTTTCGCTGAGATAGGCATCATTCATCATTTCAAAATGACGTGCATATTCACTAATGGTATTTTTTAATGCGGTTTGGGCAGACTTCCCGGCTTTTATCTGGGTGATCACTTCTCCTGCCAGAGCATTGTCATCCAACATACCAAGATAGACATCAAACAAAGCTTGTTCTTCAGGCCTTAACTGGGTAGATAAACGCTCACCGACGCTTTGAATATCTTTACGGACGGACTCAACCGCATTTTCAAATGAAATGATATCATCATCAATATTTTCAGCACTTCTATCAGGCACCGCATCCAGGTCGGCAAGCGGAAAAACAACAACACTGCGACCAATCGCAACGCCTGGTGCACCAGCGATACCCTTGAAGGCGATATCCTGCGCTACTTTCCCACTCTCAGAAACTGACTCAATTGCTTTAGTTGCTTCTGAATGCGCTATAACGCTCGCCAGCTGTGCAGAAACCGTAACTAGAAAAGCTTCTTCACCTTCATCAAACTTACGCAGGTTACTGGCTTCCTGAACAACCAATACACCCAATACCTTTTTATGATGAATGATTGGAACACCAAGAAAGCTTGTAAAACGCTCTTCTCCCGTTTCAGGCAAATAGCGGTAGCGTTCATGCTGCTGGGCATCTTCGAGGTTTATCGGCTCTTCCCTAACACCAACCAAACCAACCAGACCCTCTGAATAACCCAAGCTCACGTTCCCGATCGCATCTTCCCGCAAGCCACGAGAGGCACGCAAGACATAACGATTTTCTGCCGGATCAAGAAGATAGATGGAACATACTTCCGTACTCATAGCCTCCTGAACGCGACTGACAATAATATTCAGTGCTTCCTCAAGACTAGCGGCACTATTCACTTCCTGAACAATACTGCGAAGTATGCTTAGCATTTAATACCCTTTATATTATGCCCACGTTTCCAATAGGTGGCTTAGTTCTTAAATAAGTCAGTTGATAACTCTTTCATTGCTCTTCGGTATACCTCTCGCTTAAATGAGACAACCTGACCCAGCGGATACCAATAACTTACCCACTGCCAACGATCGAACTCGGGGCTCACGTTCCGATCTACAGATATGCTTGAGTCAGCACTCAGCATGCGTAACATATACCACTTTTGTTTCTGTCCGACGCATAACGGTAAGGAGTTATGGCGAATCATTTTCTTGGGTAATCGATAGCGTAACCAACCCTTTGTTTTGGCCACAATCTGTACATCTGAAGGCTGCAAACCTATTTCTTCATTCAATTCACGGTAAAGTGCTTCATCAGGAGTCTCATCAACTTTGATTCCACCTTGCGGAAACTGCCAAGAATTTTGTCCGATTCGCCTTGCCCAAAGTACCTCATTAAATTCGTTTGCGAGAATAATTCCGACATTTAATCTGAAACCGTCAGAATCTATCACTCTCTAATTTCCCGTCTATAGATATTTACATTGCC
>NZ_LWGG01000602.1:0-717 GCF_001635365.1 Oleiphilus sp. HI0128
ATTACTTGGGCCGGTGCTGGGTCTAGTGAAAAGTGACGAAACATCGGCCCAAAAAAAGCAAAATCAACCAGACTTGGCCGATTACCCAATAGAAAGGGCTGATCTCTCAATAATACTTTCATTGCACAAAGCAAATGATAATAATGATTTCTAACATAGGGTTCTGTTTTTGAAGACACGCCATCCCCTTCTAGAAAGGTTTTGGTTTGTCGTTGCGCAAAATACCAAGCACCGATTTTTTTAGGCAAAGGCCAGTCTGACAAGACTTCTTCACTAATTCTCTGAGCAAGAAGCTGACGAGTCTCGGGGTAACGCCAACGCCAAAACATCGCTGAGCGCCAACACCATTCATCAGCATAGTCTTCAATTAATTTTGACATGAATAAGTCAACAGGGTCTTCTGGCATAATTGAGTGCTGTGGAAAATTCGACTCCAACCAATCGAACATAGGCGTCGTATCCTTTAACCACTGCCCATTGGCTAAACGCACCACGGGGACTTTCATTAAACCTGTATGAGGGTAAACCTTATTCACCAAGTCCCCTACAGAAGCATTTACCCGTTCAAAGGGAATCTCTTTATAACGCAGTAAGGCTTCAAGCTTACCGCTAAAGTAAGATACATCCGCAAGATAAACCCTCAAAGGCTCATACAGTAGCGAATCAGGTCCATTTAGCTCATCAGCCTCGTCTTTAACCGCACGATTGGTCATTGCC
>NZ_LWGG01000603.1:0-521 GCF_001635365.1 Oleiphilus sp. HI0128
CATATTGGTAGCGCGGCGCGAGACCCGTATTCTCTCCTTCCTAGTGTTTGCGGCTTATCAAAACCAACCCAGACGCTAGTTTCTAGCTGAGTGTTGAAGCCGGAAAACCATGCATCCTTTTGGTCATTTGTTGTGCCAGTCTTGCCTGCCAGGTCTTTACGTTTTAGTTGTAGAGCCTTTCTGCCGGTACCTTTTGTGATAACGTCTTTTAGCATTGAGTGAAGAATATATATATCGCGTTCATCGGCGATGCGCGGGGCGTAGGTGATTTCCTCGTTAGTCTCTTTGTTGTCAATCTCTTCTGAGCTTTGTTGAGTGAGGCAGTTTTCACGGCATACGATGGGAGCCGTGTTTTTGAAAATTATGTTCCCCTCATTATCTTCGATATGAGATATCAGATGGGTATCAATTTTGTAGCCGCCGTTGGCTATCATTGCATATCCTCTGGCGATGCTGATAGGGGGGAGTCCGGCGCTGCCAAGCGCGAGAGACAAATCTCTGGGTAGGTCTTTTTTGTCAAA
>NZ_LWGG01000604.1:0-299 GCF_001635365.1 Oleiphilus sp. HI0128
GCATTTTTAGGGTAGTAGTAGCCAAGGAAGATAACGTTTTCAACACCATTTGCATCGATATTATTCAACAAATTAACGACATCAACATACAAGTCGTCAATCAGGTTTTTACAAGAAGAGCTTAAACCCCACCACTGATACCACTCTGTCTTACAGTTGTACCAGTCAAACATAGTAATGATAGGGATAAGAATATCGTTACCTGCAGCATCCATAACGATCGTCTGGATATTCGGATTATCGTTCTTGGCAATCTCGAATTGCGTTGCAATATCAGTTGCATAGATACCGCCCGTTAC
>NZ_LWGG01000605.1:0-524 GCF_001635365.1 Oleiphilus sp. HI0128
ACAGGTTATGTTGTTTCATTAGGATAAAAATGCCGGAGAGATACATGATAAAAGGAACTTGTCTTTGCGAAGAGGTGCAGTATCAATATGATGCTGATATCCAAGAGGTTGCGATGTGCCACTGCCATCAGTGTAAAAAGGCTCAAGGAACGCCATTTGTTACTAACGCACCTATAGAGAGTCAATACTTCACCATTACGAGTGGCGCTGATCATTTGAAGACTTTCATGTCGAGCCCTAATAAAAAGCGCGTATTCTGTAGCAACTGCGGAAGTCCTTTATATAGTCAAAGAACCGATATGCCCGAAACAATAAGACTAAGGCTTGGAACTATCACTGAAGGGGAGTTCCCTGGGCCGCAATATGAGATCTTCTGTGAGTCCAAGTCAGAGTGGTTTGACGCCAAAGCCGAGCGTCCACGCTATGAGCAGCACAAAGTCTAAATGTTGGGAGCTTCGTATATATGGGAAAGTACTTTGTTATATATCCACTAAACTTCTAGCGATAGAATTTGTCACAATAAT
>NZ_LWGG01000606.1:0-306 GCF_001635365.1 Oleiphilus sp. HI0128
TCGCACTGACAGGCTTTATGGGTTATACAATTGGCCCCATCCTTAGCATGTTCATTGGCGCAGGCGCTGGCCACTTAGTTGCTAACGCACTTGGCTTAACCGCATTCGTATTCTTTGGTCTTTCGGCTTATGCCTTGATCACACGTAAAGACTTTAGCTTCTTGGCAGGTACGATTACTGCTGGTTTCTTTGTTCTTTTAGGTGCAATGGTTATTGGTATCTTTACCGATATCGCGGGTTTACAGCTAATGATCTCTGCGGGGTTTGTACTTTTCTCGTCTATGATCATTCTGTATCAAACCAGTG
>NZ_LWGG01000607.1:0-377 GCF_001635365.1 Oleiphilus sp. HI0128
CGCTTCCTTTTGAGTGCCGCTTATCATATTTTGCCATTTTACTTCCTTGGTTCTATTTGGGGGTGAGCTGATGAGGGAATTGATTGCAAGTGATCTAGCCTATGAATAGTTGTCTTCAACACGCCTGGTTAGTTCAGATAGTTCCTGTGTATCTTGTTCATTCAAGTCGCAGTTAGCCAAAACGAAGTTTGCCGTGCGCACTACGGCTCGCCACCTGGGCCTATCAGGGATAGTACGAGCGCTCAGGTACTTGTCAAAGGTTCGAGTTTTAACCGTGGTGCCGTCCACGTATACACGCCAGCAGCGACTTTGCTCTGCCAGGTCAACCTTTGTCTTATTTGTTGAGCGCTCCCAAATATTTAGTGAGTTCCTCAACA
>NZ_LWGG01000608.1:0-211 GCF_001635365.1 Oleiphilus sp. HI0128
AGGTTTGTGTGGCGGTTTGAACGTCAACTTGTTCAAGAAAGTTGCTAAAGATATGAAAAACTACGCGGATAACGCAGTAGAAGTCGATCTTTGCGCGGTTGGACAAAAAGCAATTAGCTTCTTTAAAAGCTACGGCGGTAATGTCGTTGCTGCATTAAGTCACCTTGGTGACGCACCTGCAGCACATGAGCTGATCGGTTCTGTAAAGGTG
>NZ_LWGG01000609.1:0-309 GCF_001635365.1 Oleiphilus sp. HI0128
TTCCGAGCTTTGCGATGGACCTAGAAGCCAGAATGACTACATTGAGATCGCAAGAGAATTTCACGCAGTGATCGTGAGTAACGTCCCTCAGATGAGTATCGATACAGATGATCAGGCGAGGCGCTTTATCAATATGGTTGATGAATTTTATGACCGCAGCGTTAAGGTGATTATCTCTGCTGAAGCGCCTATCCATGAAATTTACCAGGGCGGCAAACTTAGCTTTGAGTTCGAACGTACAGAAAGCCGTTTGTTAGAAATGCAAAGTCACGAATATCTAGAACAGGCGCATAAAGCTTAATAATGCTC
>NZ_LWGG01000610.1:0-50152 GCF_001635365.1 Oleiphilus sp. HI0128
CGTTAAATAGGTGGTGCTTTGATATTTGGGGTAAGCGGGCAGTTCATTGGCTAGCTCCCTGTTTTCGACGATGGTTGAATTGGATGCAGCAAAGCCAATGGATTCTACGCTCCTATTAGTTGCGTTGATATCGCTTAAAGAGAGGGCAAGAAATGCACTGTTATAAGTTTTTGGCAAAGGTGGAGGTGTAGAGAAAACGTCGCCATTTTCATCGAAACCCAGGCCAGTCACTTCGCGCATTGTACCTTTTGCGAAAGGGCTCGTTGCTCTGGTTAACTCTGTCGCAGCAGCTTCCACATAGTGACGAATTTCGTCTTGTTGTTCCAAGGTTTCTATTGCCTGTGAAATATTATTGTTGTTGGAAAGTTCGAAGTTAAACTCGCCAACAGCATTATTTATCATTGATAAGTAGTCTTGCTTAGCTCTAGGTTGGTTATCACAGCCAATCACAGGGTTATCGGTAAGACAAGGTTGGTGAGTTAACAAAGCGCTAGAGTCGGGAATTTGATCAAATACCTTTTTGAGTAGGTAATGAGTAAAAATATTAGTGGTAACTTGTGCAGTAGAATTAACCGCGATTGGGATGTAAGGGATGGCTGCGTAATAAATTTCATCGTCACTATAGCGGATTTTTATTACGTGGTTAATTTGTTCAATGTAATCGGACTCGATAAACATTTGGATGTTGCTGGAGTCCTCAAGTCTCGTTACGTCCCAGGTGGGGAGGTTGCCGTCAGAGGTTTCGTTGAAGTCGGCATTTAGTGAAACTAAGGATATTTGACCTAGGCTTAGGTCTGTTGAACCGTCTAGTCGTTCTGCGTTGATTATCAGAGTTTTTCCGAGGGTTAAATCTGGGTCTCGTGCGGTATCGCTATCAGAATCTAAATCGCTGGAACTACCATCAGTGCCACCTTGTTCTTCGGGGAGTCCGCATGCTTGTAGGGTGCCTAGCAAAAATAGGAAAACCATAATCGAAATGGTTTTGGGGAGCGGAGAGCGACGTGAGGACATAAGCTGCATTAACCTTTTTAGCAAATTACGTTAGTAGCTCTAACGTATTCCATATCGTTGAACTTGGATGCACTTACACATTCGGAGCTTGATCATAGCTCGCATCCAAAGTTAATAATCCTTTCGGGTTGAGTTAACCGAGTTAATATATCTAATTCGAGGCTTTTAAAAAAGCGCCTATGTTTCAGAGTGTGATCCGCATAGCGCTTAGCTGGTGACTCAAGAGGGGATTAGCTTCAATTCATTAGCCGTATCAAGAACTCGCTGAATGTCTTCGAGAAGCTCATTTATGTATGTATCCAACTGTCGCTCGTAAGTTTTTAAAGCATGTTCGGTATCTTTTACTGTTTTTCTTAACTTTGGAACGCCACAATAATGGCAGGCGCCATGTAATTTGTGGACAGACTCTTCAAGTAGTTCGAGCTGATTGTTTTGGAATAGCTGCTCAATTCGTTCTTTTTCACCTGGTAAGCTTTCCAAAAACTTTTTTAAGAAAGTTTCCGCAAGATCTTGGTTACCGTTACACAAACTCACGCCTTCTTCTATATCGATGATTTTAATTGGCGTGTGTGATGAATGAATAGCCTGAGATTGACGAGGGTCTGGGGTGGTATTATTTGTTTCCGGTAAGTGAACTGGGCTATTGTCTTTGGGCGATGCAGGCATAGACGTAGTAGCTTGCTTCTGACCTAGGTCACTGGCTAGCTCGGGAAGATATTCTGTGATTGTTTTACTGAGCTTTTCTTCATCAATTGGTTTGGTGATAAGTGTTTGAAAACCCTGGTTGAGAAAGGTTTGTTGTTCTTCGGGAAGGGCGTAGGCAGTCAGTGCAATGATCGTTGCTGTTTTATACTGCTGATTAATCTGCCGGATGCGCTTCATCGCTTCAACACCATCCATTCCTGGCATCTGAATATCCATAAAAATAAGCTTGTACGAGGTCTCCTGACATTTGCTGATTGCTTCAAAGCCGTCATTAGCGGACTCTGCTTGTATCCCCATGCTTTCCAGAATTGAGACCACTAACGATAAGTTGATATCATTATCATCCACGACAAGAATTGGTTGTCTATCTTTTTTAATAGGCGTTGAAATAGGGGTTGTGAGCTTTTTCAAGATGCTTTTTTTAGTGTAGTTTTCCATGCTTAGTTCGCATAGCTCATTGTAAAAACGCTGTCGGGTGAGCGGCTTCACCAAGTGTGCGCTGGCGCTTTGAATGGCTTCGGTATCGTAGTCTTCTAGGGTCGGCGTAATGAGCAAAACTCGTTGACCTAGTGATTGAAGGGTTTGCATGATCGAGGTGTATTCAGGGACGCCTAACTGGCTTTTATCCAGACTCACCAAGGTTAGTCGGCGATGATCTTTCTGGGTCTCAGCAACTTTTGCCAGGGTTATCAGTTGTAATTTGCTTTCGGCAAACTGGTAGTCTACACCCCAGGAGTTGAACATATGCTCTATTGCAAGTCTGGCGGACCCTTTGGGTTCGTAGCATATTATATGGCTGCCTCTTAGCTGCTCTTGGGTTGGGAGCTGTTCAAGCTCGTTGCCTGGTTTTTCTATGGGTAAGGTAAACCAGAATGTAGAGCCTTTGCCAAGCTCACTCTCAAAGCCAATTTCACCATCCATTTGCTCAATTAGGTTCTTGGATATCGCGAGCCCTAAACCTGTGCCGCCAAAGTTTCTCGCAGTTGTGGCGTCAGCTTGGGAAAAGGCGTTAAAAATCGAGTGTTGTTGGGCGCGAGACAAACCAACGCCTGTATCGGTCACTGACACTTTGACAGACTCGCGGCTGAGGTCATTTTCGTCATCGGCTAACATCACCCTGACTAAGACTTCACCAGCCTGGGTAAACTTGATTGCATTATTGACCAGGTTGGTGACAACTTGTTTGATGCGCAGAGGATCGCCAATAATGGCCCTGGGGACGTCTTGGTAATGTAGGTGAACCAACTCCAGATTCTTGGCGTGAGCCGTCGGTGCAAGCATAGCAACCACGTCATCGATAAGCTCCCGAAATTCAATGGTACCCTTTTCTAGCAATAGCTTACCGGCTTCTATTTTTGAGAAGTCGAGAATATCATTTATGATTAGTAGCAGAATTTCTGAAGACTTTTTGATTGTACTAAGGTGGTCTATTTGTCGTTTGTTCAGGTTGCTTTTAAGTAAGAGGTTGGTGAAACCAATAATGCCGTTCAGTGGTGTTCTAATTTCATGACTCATATTGGCTAAAAATTCTGACTTGGTTCGGTTTGCCAAAACAGCCTGCTTCCTCGCTATATCGAGCTCTACGTTCTGAATTTCAATTGTTTCGAGAGTTTCTCGCAAGTCTTCTGTAGTTTGTTCAATTTCTTGCGTCATGTCAGATTGAGTTTGGCTCAAGCGCTCACCTAACTGATTAGCGCTGTGAGCCAGCTGGTTAAGTTCGCTAGGGAAAACAGTTTGAATGTGTATGTCGGAATTGCCGTCAGCCAGCTTACCTAAATGCAGCCCAATTTCTTTAATTGGCGCTATTATTTGTTTAATCAAAAAACGCACAGAGAAATAGCAAAGGATTGCGCCGACTAACATTAACCAGATAGCCTTCATGACTGTGTTGCCGATTTCTTGGTTCATGGAGCCCCGGTTGGTGTTGATTAATAACCATGCCTTACTCTGTTCCTGTTGATAGGTGCTTGGGCCAACTTGTTTTTTTAGTCTACTTTGAGTCAAAGATGAAAGAGTGGCTGAGCGCTTTTCAGTATTCAGCGGTATGACGAAAATGTTTTCATTGCCTGTCTCGATAATTTTTGGGCTGACTGTGGGAAAGGTTGTTGGGTTAAGTCGTGCGGATAGCTGAGTGCCTCGGTGTTTTAAGACCTTATGATTTGAATTGAGTAGCGTAATCGATTCGATAAGGGGGGAAGCAAGTAGCGTGTCAAAGTATTTATTCAGATCGTTTAGTTCTGATTGCTTTTCATCATCTTTTTGCGTGGCTTTGTTTCGCAAGTGTTGAGCTGTGATGCTGGCGCTGGTCTGGGTTAATAGACTTAGCTGTTGGAAAAACTGTTTTTCAACGACATTTAGCCTGTGGTCGGCTAATACTAGGCCTAAGCCAAGAAATATTAATACTAGAGGCAAGGAGGCAATCAGTGCGATGCGAGACTTGAGCTTGATAGGTTTCATGGATTTAAACTTATATAATATAAGGCTTTGTCAGGCCGTGTGGTATATCATGAACTATGTATTATGGACAATTGTACGATGGACTGCCATAGCAAGCTTTACAGAAATTAGTATGATTAAACGGTGCTAATTTGATCTAGTGTCGTTTTATTGTCTTGTCTGTGAATTAGGCATTCTAGACTGGGCGCATTGAATTAATACATACTCTGTAAACAGAATATTGAACAGGAATTTTACTCCCAATGAGTGATGCAAAAAACGAATTTCCTACGATTGAAGACTATGTTGGAAATACCCCCCTCGTCAGGTTACAGCGTTTACCTGGTCAGACAACTAATATCCTGCTAGTCAAACTTGAGGGTAATAACCCTGCAGGTTCGGTGAAGGATAGGCCTGCTTTAAGTATGATTCAGAGGGCAGAGGAAAAAGGGCAGATAAAGCCCGGTGATACCTTAATCGAAGCAACGAGTGGCAATACGGGGATTGCTTTAGCGATGGCTGCGGCAATCAAGGGCTACAAGATGATCCTGATTATGCCAGACAACGCTAGCATGGAACGGAAGGCCTCAATGGAAGCTTACGGTGCACAAATGCTCTATGTTAGCAAAGAAGAAGGTATGGAGGGCGCTCGTGACCTGGCGCAGTCAATGGCGGCCGAAGGCAAGGGCATTGTCCTCGACCAGTTCGCGAACGATGACAACCCCTTGGCTCATTATTGCGGGACGGGGCCTGAAATCTGGGAGCAAACTCATGGAAAAATTACTCACTTTGTCAGTGCCATGGGAACGACAGGTACCATTATGGGAAACTCCAGGTTTCTGAAAGAAAAGAACCCAGATATCAAGATAGTGGGTTTGCAACCTGCAGAAAATGCGGCAATTCCCGGTATTCGTCGCTGGCCTGAAGAGTATCTGCCGAGTATTTTTGATCGCTCACGAGTCGATGAAGTGGTCGAGATGGGGCAAGATGAAGCGGAAAGAACAATGAAGGCCCTTGCCGCACAGGAAGGTATTTTTTGCGGTGTGTCCTCAGGCGGAGCCGTGGCTGCAGCTTTGCGCTTGTCAGCCAAGCTTGAAAATGCGGTGATCGTCGCCATTATCTGTGACCGTGGAGATCGTTACCTTTCAACAGGTGTTTTTTCGTGAGCAGGTGGCTCGGTAGCGTGTAACTATGGCAAATATTTTTTCTAAGCATAGAACTAAGCTGCGTGAGCAGTCTAAAAAGCAAAAAAAATCACTTGAGCGTGAACTTAAAGATTCGAAGCAGGAAGCTCGGGTGAAAGTGAGCCTGGAGTCCAAGAACCTCGCCAACGATGTTGATAGCTCTGATAGTGGCTTGCTTCAGTGTCAAATTCTGTCTCTCAGTCATGAGGGGCGAGGTATCGCCAAAAATAAAGGCAAAACGCAATTTGTGCATTATGCCTTGCCCGGTGAGACTGTTTTGGCTGAGGTCTTGGCTCATCGTGCTAAATATGATGAGCTGGCTGCGGTGAAAGTGATGCAAGCTTCAGATCAACGTGTTGAAGCTGTATGCTCATATTATGGAACTTGTGGTGGCTGCAGCCTCCAACATATGGGGCATAAAGCTCAACTGGCGCATAAACAAACTGTATTGGCTGACCAGCTTAAGCACTTTGGGGATTTGGCTCCGCAACAATGGTTGCCGCTTGTCGAGAGTGAGCCGTGGGGTTATCGTTCGCGTGTCCGGCTCAGTGTCGACTATGGCCGAAAAGGAGAAGGGCTTCGAATTGGCTTTCGTAAAAAAGCCTCCAAAGAGACATTAGATATAGATTCTTGCCCAATTATGGCTAGTGAGCTTTCAAGTGCCTTACCCGTACTTAAAGAACTTGTTGCTTCAATCTCGGTGCATAAAGCACTTGGCCACCTGGAACTGTCCTTGAGTCGTGAGGGAATAGGCGTGTTGATTCGGCATGTGAAGCCTCTTGAGCAGAGTGACTTGGAAATGCTTAGAAACCTTGCGAAGGAGCAGAAGTGGACGGTGTTTCTGCAAGCAGGGGACATTTCCAGTATTCAGCAGTTGTGGCCGGAAAATGAGTGCCGAGAAGAAGGCCAAGCTAACTTGTCCTATAATTTGCGGGTATTGAAGCAAAATTTAGCCTTACAATTCCACCCAAAAGATTTTACGCAAATCAACCTTGGTGTGAATCAGAAGATGGTTCTACTCGCGCTGCAGCTACTTGAACTTAAATCTGATGAGCGTGCTCTGGATCTGTTTTCAGGACTGGGTAATTTTACTTTGGCAATGGCAAAGTGCGCTAAGGAAGTTGTTGGGGTTGAAGGCAGTCAGGATATGGTGGAAAGAGGCTTGTTTAATGCACAAGCTAATGATATCGAAAATGTCACTTTTTATGAAAGTAACCTATACAGTGACTTCTCGGCTCAAGCTTGGACGAAGGGAGTTTATGATAAGATTTTGATCGACCCGCCTAGAGCAGGTGCTTTGGATATCGTGAGCAATATTAGGCAGTTTGGGGCAAAACGAATAGTTTATATATCATGCAACCCGGCTACATTAGCGCGTGACGCGGGGATCTTGGTGCAGCAAGGGTATCGTCTGATGCAGGCAGGGGTTTTGGATATGTTTCCCCATACTGAGCATTTAGAGTCGATAGCTGTTTTCGATAGTAAGTAGGCTAAGAATAATAAACAGGTAGTTTTATGGTTAAGGTTCGCGAAGATTACATTGAGGATTTCGATGGCGAAGCCGCCATTGATCAATGGCTTGATAAAATCAGTTCAATTACCGAGTTGGGTAATATCGAGACAGTACGCCAGGCCTGTGAAACTAGCCTTGAAATCGAGCAGAAATCGGTCCAGGAAGATCGAGTCTGGGCAAAAGAGCACAATAGTTTTGTAATTGGTTTGGAGATGGCTCAGATTCTGATCGAGTTGGAATTGGATCAGACAGCTATCATTGCAGCAATACTTTATCGAGCTGTCCGCGAAGGTAAATTGCCGCTGGAGCAAGTATCGAAAAAATTTGGCGGAGAAACTGCCAAGTTGATCGAAGGTGTTGCGCGAATGGCAGCGATCTCTGCAACACATCGTCCATTTAAAGGTATGGTTTTAGGTCAGACTCAAGGGCAGATTGATAACGTCCGGAAAATGCTTGTGACCATGATTGATGATGTGCGCGTCGTACTCATCAAGTTGGCAGAGCGAACTTGCGCAATTCGAGCGGTTAAAGACGCGAACTCCGAAAAACGTCAGCGTGTTGCACGAGAAGTCTTTGATATTTATGCGCCTTTGGCACATCGCTTAGGTATAGGCTATATCAAGTGGGAGCTCGAAGACCTGTCTTTTCGCTACTTACACACTTCAGCCTATAAAAAGATAGCGAAATTGCTGGATGAGCGCCGAGTTGACCGGGATTCTTTTGTAAAAAGAATGACTGAAAAACTTGAGCTTGAATTAGAGAATGCCCACATCCGCGGCGAAGTCGCTGGCCGAAGTAAACACATCTATAGCATCTGGCGAAAAATGCGCCGTAAGAATCTAGATTTTTCTGAAATTTACGATATTCGAGCTTTTAGAATTCTGGTGCCCAGTGTACAAGACTGTTATTCGGTACTAGGTGTTGTGCATTCCTTGTGGAAGCATATTCCTTACGAATTTGATGACTATATTGCTAACCCGAAAGAAAATGGCTATCGCTCTTTGCACACAGCTGTCATTGGGCCAGAAGGAAAGGTCATGGAAGTGCAGATCCGTACGAGGGAAATGCACGAGGAAGCCGAACTGGGAGTTTGTGCTCACTGGCGCTATAAAGGTACCGATGTTAAAAGTCGATCTTCAGGGTATGAGGAAAAGATCAACTGGCTTAGACAAGTACTGGAATGGCAAGAGGAGGTGGGTGATGCCTCGGAAATTGCAAACCAGCTAAGCTCAGACGTTGGTGAAGACCGTATTTACGTATTTACACCTGATGGCCATGTTGTTGATTTGCCAAATGGCGCAACGCCGGTAGATTTTGCTTACCGTGTTCATACTGAGGTGGGCCATGCTTGTCGTGGTGCTAAAGTAAATGGTCGTATCGTGCCGTTAACTTACCCGCTTCGAACTGGCGAGCAGATTCATATTCTAACCTCTAACCAGGCTTCGCCGAGCCGTGACTGGTTAAATCCGAGTTTAGGCTATATTCAGACCTCGCGCTCACGAGCCAAGCTGGTTCATTGGTTTAAGCAACAGAATCGATCTCAGAATATCACTGATGGCCGAATACTTCTGGAGGATGAGCTTAAGCGCTTGTCTATTGGCGATATCCATTACTCGGAACTTGTGGAACAAACTCAGTTCAATAAGGTGGATGACCTATTTGCGGCGATTGGTGCAGGAGACGTGAAGCCAACGCATATAGCGAATGTTGCTCAGAAAATTCTGCAGCCTAAAGAACAGCAATTGGATCTTCGTCTTGGTGCACCACAGCAGAAAGCGGCGAATAGTGCTGGGCGAGATGATATCAAGATCAAGGGCGTTGGGCGCTTACTAACAACTATGGCGAAGTGTTGCCAGCCTGTGCCAGGAGACCCAATTACGGGTTATATAACAGTTGGACGAGGCGTCTCGATACACCGACAGGATTGTATGAATTTGCTCCAGCTTGAAGACTTGGAGCCAAATCGTATTATAGAAGTTTCCTGGGGCTATGAAGCCGATGCAGCCTATGGTGTGGGTATTGAGATTCAAGCCTATGACCGAGAAGGCCTGCTTCGGGATATAACGATTGTACTAGCTAACGAGAAGGTCAATGTAACGGGCGTGAATTCATACTCTGACCCACAAGAAAATATTGCGACCATTACCATTGCAATGGATGTGTCGAGCTTGGCGAGTCTTGGGCAAGCCCTAGCCAAGATCAAGCAATTACCCAATATTATTGATGCTCGCAGAAAACGTAACTAAGGAGCTTTGGTGTCTTCAGAGAAAGTTAAAAAGGCTCAGGATAGTATTCTAGAAGGTGCTTCCAATAAAGATGGAGTACTGAACCAGGCTTTGGATATTCAAGCGCGCGCAGCTAAGCACGGCTTTGATTGGCCTGAAATAGAGCCAGTTTTTGATAAAATAGCTGAAGAACTGGACGAGCTTAAGCAGGAAGTCATAAAAGCGAAAGCGCAGTGTAAGACAAGCACGGCTGAAGACCTTTTTAAAAGGCCTGAAATTCGAGCTGAGTTTGGTGACTTGCTTTTCAGCTGCTTGAATCTATCGCGCTTTCTAGGTGTACTTCCTCAAGATGCGCTTCAGCTTACCAATGATAAGTTTACTTCGCGCTTTCAATTTATCGAGGAGCAATTGGGCAATCAGGGCACTTCTGTGAGCGAGGTGCCCTTAACTCAACTAGACCAGCTCTGGGAGTTGGCCAAACTGAAAGAGAAATAAGCTTTCCAATTAGTTTTCTTCGCTAAAGTCGTAGTTCATTTCTGTAGAGGGTGCTTGCAGGTAGTAACCCTGAATATAGTTGACGCCCGCTTGCCACAAAGTTGATAGCAGGGCTGCACTCTCTACCAGCGGCACGATAGTGAGTTTACCCATGGACTGTAAGGTCTGAATCATTTCTTTAGCCTGTTCTTTTGAATCTTCACCCTTTTGCATATCTTGAGTAAAGGAACCTTCAAGCTTGATGTATTCTGGGCTTAAGTGTTTCAGAAGGTTGAAAGGTTTTAAGGCATGGCCGAACTGATTGATCGACATTTTACAGTGTAGGGTGCTGATACCTTTGGCAAACTCTTTTGCTTGTTTCATGTAAGTGATAGCGTTGTTTTCCGATATCTGGAAAATTAAAGAGTCGCCAGGTAGGCGAGCGGCTTTCAGCGCTACATTCAGCCATGAGGTGAAGGTTTGATCTTGTAGCGTCTCGCTGGTCAGGTTAATAAAGAGTTTGGTGTCATGACCTTTTGATCTATGTTCACTTAAGTGTTTAATTGTTTGTAAGATAACCCATTTGTCGATTTTGCTGGCCATATTACTTGGGCCGCTTGGTGGCAGGAAGTCATAGGGTGAAATTTCCTCGCCCTCTTCATTCAGCATGCGAATAAAGGCTTCGTAGTTCTCATCCCCTTCGCCTCTCAAGCTGATAATCGGTTGGAAGAGCAGCTTGAATTTGTCATTGTCGATTGCATCCTGAATCAGCTCCATTGCCATGTCATGGTCATCTAAAGGCTTATCAGTTTGAATCGTGTACAGTTTGACTCCATTTATCTCTTCAGCGTTGTCCTGAGAAGCGAGTTCTTGAGACGCCGTTTGAGCTCTACCTAGAATATCATTGATGGCGGGGGCATTCTCAGTTATCAAAGTGACACCAGTACTAAGTGTTATCTGAATTGTTTTTCCATCGACCTCAAATAAGTGATCTTCAACAGCCTGACCATAAGCTTGGGCGACTTCAACGGCATCATCTCCATTTTGTGCCGGGCATATTAGGCCAAAAACATCGTCGCTTAATCGAGCCAGGTGATGGTCGCTCTTTCGGTTGCTATCAATAACATGAGCCAGGTCGCGTAGTACCAGGTCGGCATCAGCCATGCCAAAATTGGTTTTTATCTTCTGAAAGTTATCGATGGCCAGGTAAAGTACGCCTGCATGCGTACTATTATTTACCGCACATTCTTTTGCATCGTGCAGTTGTTCCATAAAGTATTGGCGGTTATATAAACCTGTTAGCAGATCCTGTTGGCTGAGTTCTTTTATCTTTTCCGCAAGTTCTTCATTGTCATGCTCTGGACGGATAATAATTTGTAGGCAGTCTTCGCCGTCGTAAGTTGCAGCGGAAAGGCTCATGGTTGCGCTAATTTCAGTACCATCTTCACGAATGGATATGCAGGTTGTTGCTTCGGTCTTTTCGGCTTGCGGGTTATCTGAAAAAGGCTTAGATAGCTCTTTGAAGCTGCTTTGTGATTCTGAATTAAAGGTATCAAGCACAGGAATGCAGATCATTTCATCGATATCATCGTAGCCAAGGAACTGCATATAGGAGCTGTTGGCATAGATGTGCATACCATCACTGATATAAGCAATGGCATCTTTTGAGCTATCGAGTAACAATTCACAGCGGTGCTCTGCATCGCGAATTTTTGCTTCCATTAAACGCAACTTTTTACGATCGGCTCGACTCTCTAACTCTCGTCGCAGTACGACGACTATGTGTTTATCATTTTCGAAAGGTACGACATCTTTTGCGCCGGCTTTCATGTGCTTAACCAGCTGCTCATCGTCATAAGCATCACTTAAGACGATAAAGGGCAAATCGCGGTCTTTTTGGCGTATATGCACTAGGGCTTGGTTTATATCAAAGTCAGCTTCTTTTTCGCGGGCAACAAATAGATCCCAAGACTGCTCTTCAAGCGCATCGACGAACTCTTCTTCAGACTCGATACGCTTTGCCCGGGTAGGTATGCCGGCATTGCGCAACAGGCTGATTAGCTTTTCTGCGTCGTTCTCTGATGGGTCGAGAATAAGTAGATAAATTGTGTCGTTTATTTTGCTCATTGACTTGGGATACTGCTCTTAATGTTCAAAAAATATATACCTGTTAAACCAGGCAAGTTATTAATATAGAGCGCTTATGGTGTGCTCTATTTTCGTTTTCAGTTCTCTATTTATAGTGTCGGCCACAATGAGTCGAAGTCATCATCGTTGTCGCCTACCTCAATATCAGGAACCCGATTTTCAGTCAGCTCTTTCATTTGTTTGTTTTCTGACAGTTCAAATTGACTAAAGCTACCGGTCGCTGATACACGTGTTTCTAAATTACATTTTCCTTCGGCGCCATTGGCTCGAATCGATACCTTATGACCGGACATGAAGGGAAGCCTGGGTGTAATAAGTGTCGTAGGCTGACCTATGGCACTCAGTTCTGGTAACAGGAGTCCTCTTAGGTACTCGCTAGGGTCTCCCGTCTTCTGAAGCAATTGGACACCACATGGCTTAGCGCTAGGCGCTAATAGTTCGATCCCTACCTGGGTACCTTGCTGCTTGATATGTCTGATCCAGCGAATAACCGCGATGCTCCATGCTTGCTGAGCATTTTCACGCAAGGAAATTATTTCACCCGCTTGAATATTGCTTGGTACTTCACCTTCCCATTGCAGACAATAGCCACCAGGGCTTGTATTGACTAAAGGAACTGTGTACTTCGGGTAAGCGCTGTCGAGCTTGTCATCGATTGCTCGGTCATAGGAAATGGGCGCGTCGGAGGGCGTAGTCGCCGAATGACTACCGGCATCATAGCTGTCACCCCAACCATCCTGAGACTGATTGGTGGCACTTAGGAAAATATTGTCATCACCTGAGGTTGAACCGGATGCATGTTGAAGCATTTGTGTGTGGAACTCGACTTTTCCCGAGGTGTAATAGTGGCTTGCACTTAAACCAACACATAGGTTTAGGGCACCCTCATCTTCTACCCGTTTAAAGCTGCGCTTGGTTAATACACCGAATGAATGATGTAAATGATCCAAAACGACGTCGGAAATATGCTTAGGCAGTGCTATGATCGGCTCTTTTTCAATACGCTTCTTTGACTTTGCCTGCTCTACTTCAGTGTTAAGGTGTTCATTTAGTCTGCTCACTAGTTCGGTCGTGTTAAAGCCATAATGGCTGGCACTGGTACTTTTAAGTAAGCTTTTGTATCGAGGTGGTAGATCTTGCTCGATATTGATTACAAAGACTGATTCATCGATTTGATCGGCACCGATGTCAACTAGGTCTGACCACAATTCGAAAGCGTAATAAGCAATCTGTATATCGTTTTGACGTAGCTGGTTAGGGCGACAGCAGCTTAGTAAGAGATTCTGTTTATAGACTTGATCTATTCGAGTTTCTCGTCCGTCTCTTCTTTGATCGTCTGCAACGGTATATTTCAGTAAATTGTGTTGTTCAGCAAAGTAGAAAACCTGATGCATTTCGACCCAGATATCTCTGGGAGTGTGAATATAAAGCTGATTAGATCGGAGCAGGACTTGCCCATACTCGGACATCATCCTATGAGCAGCACAAGTAAAGTTTTTCCTGACTTTTTCGCTATTAATGTTAGGCACGCTATCGATAAGAATTATCTTATACGAGGTTGCGAGATGTATTTGGATAGCTTGAGTCAGGTTAGCAATTTTTTGCTGTTTTTCACTTAGTACAACTGACTGATTAAGGAAGTGTTTAGACAGCTCCTTACATACATAGTCTATTGGCGGCCTCAATAGTTCCAGAATTTGCATTCGTGTTAGAGGAGGAAGAGTCAGCTTATTAAACTCGATTATTGCCTGGTATAACTGGCGTGAGAGCTCTCCCACATTAGCCATCGGCAAATCCTTCACCCAAGCTTTAATTGCTGCTGGAGTATGTTCAGCAAAAGAAAAACTGATTAAAGTTTGCTCGGGGGTGGATAAATTTAATTCTATATCTTGGCCGTGCATTCATGATTCCTAAATTTGTAGTAAGAGGCTACTTATTTTGCTTGTACGGGTCAGCATCTAGTCAGAAAATTATGCGAAACCGTAGCCATAATACGCTTATAACTAGCATAGCAGGGATTATGGTATTGTCTTGAATGAGGGGGAAAAAGTGTGGCTTGAATTGTTAAATCGCGTTACAGGCTCGATTTAGTTCTCAGTAGCACATTATTTATGGCCAACTAAATGTTGCCAGGCTCTTAGAGTTTTGCCCCGGGATTTCCTGACTGAGGCGAGGAACGAGATAACCAGGCAGAGCGCCAAGAAGTTGCTTATAGAGCTTAAATGCTTCGCGCTCAGAGACCTCGAAATGCGCTGCGCCTGAAACACGGTCATACATAAATAGGTAGTAAGGGAGAATGCCCAGGTCAAAGAGCGCTAGACTAAGCTTTGTTAGTGTCTCTGCATGATTATTGACGTCTTTTAGCAAGACTGCCTGGTTCAATAAGGTGACGCCAGCCTGTTTGAGAGCAGTGAAGCAGGGTCTGAGTTGACTATCTAACTCGTTAGGGTGATTGCAGTGTGTGACGAGTATGAGTTGTTTGTTGCAATCAGAAAATATTTTTAATAGTTCTTGGTCGATTCTTTCCGGGATACTGACGACCATTCGAGAATGAATACGAATGCGTTGGATATGCTTGATATCAGCAATATTGTTTATTAGCCAGGCAAGGTGGTCGTTATTGTGTATTAAGGGTTCGCCACCGCTCAGGATTACCTCATCTAATTCTTTGTGTTCTTCAATGTAGTTGAAGACCTTTCGCCATTCGTTTTTTGATTGGCGATGCGCGTCATAAGGAAAATTCCGGCGGAAGCAGTAACGACAGTTAATAGCGCACACAGTACTACTCATGAGTAATACCCGATTATTGTACTTGTGCAGTAAGCCTTTGACGGGAGAGTACTCTTCCTCGTTCAGAGGGCTATCGTTAAAACCATCGACTTGCTTGAACTCTCTATTTTGAGGAAGTACTTGTAGAAGAAGTGGGTCATTCGGGTCGTTTGAACGAATACTTGCCAAGTAACGTGGTGGTACTCTTAATTCAAACAAACGCTCAGCCTCTTCATCTACTAAAGGATGATCGTTCAGACCTAGCTTGTTCAGCAAGTCTGCAGTACTTATTTTGCACTGGCTAAGTTGAGACTGCCATGAACCGTATTGCGCTTTATTTTCGACAGGAATAGTTGATAGATGTATCATGTGCGCTTTAATTTTGGTCTGCGAGCCTAAAAAAGAGTCAGCCCTTGATGTAAAGAGGCCGGTAAACCGCGCAGTATATAGCGAAGTAAAGCTATAGAAAACAGTTTGTCGCCCACTCATTGGCCCTGTATAGATTAGGCTGGACCAAGATAGCGAGAAAATAATTCCGTAAATTGAATAGTTCCTGCATAAATATGTAGGAGACAGAAACAGGTGAGATCAAAATGGGAAGTTATTCTACCAGCGAATTCCGTTCAGGCTTAAAAGTAATGTTGGATGGTGATCCTTGTGCGGTGATTGAGAATGAATTTGTAAAGCCAGGAAAAGGCCAGGCTTTTAACCGCGTTAAGTTGAGAAACCTCAATACTGGGCGTCAATGGGAGAGAACCTTCAAGTCAGGTGAATCTCTTGAAGCGGCTGACGTAATGGAATTCGATATGGAGTACCTCTATACCGATGGTGAGTTCTGGCACTTTATGATGACTGATGGTTCTTTTGAACAGCATGCTGCTGATGAAAAGGCTGTCGGTGATACAATTAAGTGGTTAAAGGAACAGGATGTTTATACGGTCACACTATTCAATGGTGCACCCTTGGCTGTTGCTGCAGCAAACTTTGTTGAGCTGGAAGTGGTAGAAACTGACCCGGGTTTGAAAGGCGATACAGCTCAAGGTGGCACAAAGCCGGCTACCTTTTCTACCGGTGCAACGGTCAATGTGCCATTATTTGTCAATATTGGTGAGAAGCTGCGTATCGATACTCGTACTGGTGAATACGTGAGTCGTGCCAAGTCATAATTGAGCAATTGATTGCATAGAGATTAGAGGTTTGCTTGCTTGTTATGAATAAAACTTCAGAACAATGGCAACCAACATGTTCTTTGCAAAGACTAAAAGCCCGGGCTGAGCTATATGCGCAGCTTCGGGCTTTTTTTGTCGCACGTCATGTGCTTGAAGTTGAAACGCCTATTCTTGGTCGCTCAACTGCGACAGATCCTCATCTGGAAAGTTTGTCTTGCGCTTTGAATTCTGCACCTGGTGCGGGTTCAGAATGTTTATATCTACATACTTCTCCTGAATTCCCTATGAAGCGTCTACTTGCTGCGGGGAGTGGTTCGATTTTCCAAATCTGTAAAACTTTTCGTAATGCTGAAAGCGGCGTACGACATAATCCTGAATTTTCCATGCTTGAATGGTATCGCCCAGGCTTTGATCTCAACGCTCTGATGCAAGAAACCGCAGACCTACTGGAAACTCTTTTGGGTTCATGTGAAGTGTCGACAGTTAGTTATCGCGACTTGTTTCGGAAATATTTAGATCTTGACCCGATGATAGTCGCTATTGATGTACTGAGGCAGAAAGCAATAGAGTTGGCCGGCTATTCCGGGCCTAATTTGGAACGTGATGAGTACCTGGATCTGCTACTAAGCGTCTGTATTGAGCCATACTTGGGCTGTTCTGAAGATAGTAAGCTTAGACCCGTGTTTGTTTCGGATTATCCCGCATCACAAGCATCTCTAGCCGCCTTGAAGCATGATGAGGATGGCTTATTGGTCGCAGAAAGGTTCGAGCTATATATAAACGGGCTCGAGATTGCGAATGCCTATCATGAACTAACGGATGCTAAAGAGCAGCGCCAGCGCTTTGAATCTGATAATTTGGTACGCCAGGATATGGGTTTGAATGGGATACCAATCGATGAGAAGTTCTTATCAGCTTTGGAGTCTGGTATGCCAGACTGTTCGGGAATTGCCCTAGGTTTGGATCGTTTGTTGATGATCAAAGAGGGAGTCAATAGCATTGAAGATGTATTGAGCTTCCCTCTAAGTCGGGTCTAGTAAATCTAGCTTTTAATGATACTACCGAAGTTTTCACCCATTCTAACGGGGGAGCCTGCCTGCATTGCTTCATTGAATTGTGTTGTGCCTTTTGGAAACGCCAATACAACGGTAGAACCGAGCTTGAATCGTCCCATTTCCTGCCCCTTTTCCAGAGTGATACTGCTCGCATCCCCATAAAGGGTACTGTTCACATCGCGCTTAACCGGAGCGACTAAACCAGACCAAACGGTCTCGATACTGGCAACAATCATTGCACCAACCAAGACCATGGCCATCGGGCCAAACTCGGTATCGAATATGGCTGCAACACGCTCATTTCTGGCGAATAGGCGAGGGACATTCTCTGCCGTTACCGGGTTAACCGAAAATAACTTACCAGGGATATAAACCATTTCTCTTAATGTGCCGGTGCAGGGCATATGAATTCGATGGTAATCTTTAGGCGACAAGTAGATTGTTGAGAAGTCGCCACCCATAAACGGTTCGGCTCGTTCAATGTCGCCGCCAAGCAGCTCTACCACACTAAAGCTCTGACCTTTTGCCTGAAATACCTGGCCTTTATCAACCTGGCCTAGCTGGCTAATCGCGCCATCAACCGGAGAAATGATTGCATCTTCTTGGGTGTCAATTTCCCGTGCGCCAGGTTTAAGTTCACGAGTGAAGAAGTCATTGAAGTGCTTAAAATTCTCTGGCGAATCAAGCAAGGCTTCAGACATATTGACGCCGTATTTATCAATAAACCAAGCGATCAGCTTATTCTTGAACGCCGGAATTTCACATTCAGCGACTTTTCCTGCTGCCCGCGAGATCAAGTGTTGCGGTGCAATATATTGACTGAAAATAAATAGATCATCGAGTTTCATAGTAAGTCCGTTAGTAGTAATTTACTCATTCAATAGGGGTGTCAGCTTGGTTTCCCCATTCGCCCCAAGAACCAGGGTAAGCTTTTATATCTGTGAAGCTAAGTAGCTTGCCTAATAGATAAGTGAGGCCTGAGCGATGGTGGGTTTGGCAGTGTGTGACGGTTGGCTTTTCTGGGCTTATTCCAACAGTCGCTAACTCACTCAACAAGGTGTCAAAGGGTTTTAGTTTTAGGCTATTTTGTTGATCCATCGCGCGAGTCCACTCGTAGTTTAGTGCGCCGGGAATCTTGCCGCCTCTGGCTGCGTAAGCAGTTTCGCCACTATGCTCCATCGGAGAACGAGCGTCCCAGATTTGCAAATCTTGAGTGTTTACAAGCTCTTTTAGCTGCGCGAGAGTGAGGCTATGTTTACCGCTAAAAGACACTTGAATATCTGACTTTTCATTAGCCACAGGGCCGCTTTCCATGTCGAAATTTTCAGCAGCCCATGCGTGCAAGCCGCCATTCAAATAGCGGTAGTTGTTATGGCCAATTTCATCGAGTAGCCAGATAAAACGTCCTGCCCAGCCGCCACCTTCATCATCGTATACAATAACCTGACTATCGGGAGTCAGACCAATGCTTTGCATTAAATCGTTTAAATTTTCTTTACTCGGAGCAAGGCCGGGCACCGGCGGACCCGCCTGGGTTAAATTAGGGCTTACCAGTACTGCACCGGGGATATGAGCGCTTAGGTAGCGATCTTCTTTTCCAAGGTCGACGATGATCAGCTTTTCAGAGGAGTCTTCATTATTTAATAGTGCGAGTAATTGAGGCGCTTCAATTAACAGATCTGACATTTGTTAGTTCTCATTGCTTCAAATGATGATCGGCGGATCATACCAGATGACAAAGTTTGGGACTAACTATTCTTCACCCTTTGATGCTTGACGATTCGCTTGATGCTGTAAGGAAGTAGTGACTGCGCTGCATAGGTATTTGAATTGTTTATAGTGAGCGTCGGTGAGTGTTTGGTTGTCAGTGTTATCTGCGAAGAAAAGGGCAACCGGTTTTTTGCCAACAAATACCGACATTAAGAAAAACTCTTTTGAGTCGGTGGCGCCCTTGAAATTCATGGGAATCAGGTCGAGTATCTTCTTGTCACTAGAGGGTTTCACCCAAATACTGGCTGGGCGAGAGCATAATTTCTCAAAAATAGTATTCTTGATTATTTTGCTTTCAAAATCCTTAAGTTCAGGGTGATCTTGGCACCCGACTGAATAATAGTTTTTAAAGCGGCTGCGGTCTTTGCTTATCAGACCCACGCATGCTCGTTCTAACTCAATGCCGTAGGCAATGCCTTGGGTCGCGGCATTCATCAGCTCATGTAGGTCGGTAAACTCCTGCGGGCGATGAGCCATGATATGTGTTAGCTCAGTATATAAGGGGTTCCGTGAAAGCGGCCCGTTTGCTTGCGCTTTTTCAGCAATGCCTTCTTTATTAGTCGGTGCATTAATTTTTTCAGGTTTCGGTACGTCCCGGTTCTCGTGTTGTCTGGTGTCTTCAAGCTTGTTAGTTTTAGTAGAGCTGGCTATTGGCGCTTCTGGAGCAGGGGGCGCTGCTTTTCCCTTCTGAGATGGCGCATAGGCATCTGACTGGAATTCACTGAGTTGGCACTCACTTTGTGCTTTAGTGCGCTTGCGTGGTGGCACGAATAATTTAGCAGCCGGTTGCATTACGCCTGGCATAGGATGAGCGCGTGACATATCTGCAGCAGCTTCATGAGTTAGCTGAATCGCTTCATCAACCGAGCAGTTTAAGTAGCAAGCCAGAATCCGTTGTGCTCTTAATGTTGCCCTTGAATACCAGCAATATGAAGAATAGTGAGCAATCAGGTTTGCCAGCATCACGACAAAATGTGGAGACTGCATCAGCATATTAATGTCGCGATCTTCAACACGGAGCGGTTTCCCATCAGGGCTAAAAGAGCGGGCAATAGTGACCCATTGCTTATGGCTTAATTGTTTATCTGGTTGATAGCATGCCTGAGCCAGGGCAGGAACGTTTAGCTTTTTAGCCAGAGCGGTCGTGACATCGACGATTGTACCGCCTAATACTTCTTTCTCGGCAACATGGGGGAGCTTGTAGTTGGAACGAATGGCATAGCGTACTAAACGCATTTCAGGCGTTGCAAAGCGCCATAAATACCAGATAGGCGCACCCAGAAACAAGCTGGACCAATAAACGTCTTCGGGGTTTCCTTTACCTTTTCTTTTAGCGATGGCTCGACCGAGGTGGCCTGCATATAAACTGGTTGATAGTGTTCGAAGGTAGTAGAAACTGGTAATACTCTTTAAGGAAATAGCTTTAAAGGGTTGCTCGTTTATCAGCTCTGTTAGGCGCTCAATGCCAATCATACTAATGGCGTGTGCCAGTGTCTTACTGCTCGGTGTATCTTCTAGCTGGCTATCATTGGCGTGTGACATGACGTAAAAAGCCAAGATTGGGTCTTTATTAACGTGAGCAGCCAGATGAGAGTATGGAATAACCTTTTTTTCTAGCATACGAATGACTTTTTGACCCACTTTAAATGGCGAGGGAAGTGACTTTGTCACCAGAAAGTTTGCCCAGCCTTCAGCGCTATCGGGCATTTTTGAGTCAGTCATAAAGCTAATGTAATAGATTGATAGTTAGGAGTTGCGAGCAATTTATTGAAAATAGCTCACTATGACTAGAGTATAGATTGGATTTTTAATAATGCAGGCAATTAATGGCTGAGTATTATTGGTAGGTTTCTTTGTCGCCGAGTGTTTCTCTAATTCTGCGGTAACTATTCATGCGCTCTTCACTAATCTCACCTTTGTCGTAGGCGTCAAGGATCGCGCACTTGGGCTCATTATTATGTTTGCAGTCACGAAAACGGCAGTAGCCAATATGCGGCCTGAGTTCGATAAAACCTTCCAACAGTTCTTGCTCATTGATATGCCATAAGCCGAATTCTCGTATGCCCGGTGAGTCAACAATTCTACCGCCACCCGGAATATGAAAAAGCTTGGCTGTCGTCGTGGTGTGAGTACCTTTACGGGATACTTCCGAAAGCGCGCCGACTTTAATGCTCTGATCACCCAGAATACTACGAATCAGTGAAGACTTGCCGACACCGGATTGGCCAACGAAGACGCTGGTGTAGTTTTTTAGCCAGTCGAATAAGGTGGACTCACAATGCTCGACTTCATTGGCTGAGGTCTTGAGTACTTCATAGCCAAGTGCTTCATAGCTTTGGCAGAGTTTTTCTATCTGAGCGCGGTTATTATCATTAATCAAGTCGCTTTTGTTAAACAGTATGGCAGGCTTGATGTCGAGAGTTTCAGCGGCCACCAGATAACGATCAATTAGATTAGCGTAGGGTGTGGGTTCAGTGGCGACAACAATAATAATACGGTCGATATTGGCGGCTACGGGTTTGAGCAGCCCATAGTTGTCTGGGCGTTGCAGTAAACTGTGGCGTTCTAGGCGTGTTTCGATCACACCGCTTTGGTCTTTGCCGGGGCGCCAGACGACTTCATCACCGGTGACTAAAGCATCGACATTTGCTCTGACATGGCAGCGATGAACAAGTTTTTCTGTTTCGCCTTCGCAAATTTCGCTGGGTTCGATATCGAGCAGTTGGCCATAGTGCGCGATGACCAGGCCTTTTTGTTCTTCACCTAAATCGCTTGCTGCATATTCTTGCCCTAGCTTTTTGTCTTTGCGGTCGGCACGTGCGGCTTTCTCAGCTTGTATTTTTTCGATACGCCATTGCTGCCGTCTATTCAGTTTACGTTTGCTCATAAGCTCCGATGAATCGCTAGGAAAAGAACCAATGGCGCTATTCTAGCAGTAAAAGTATTCCAGAAGCTTGTTTATATCGAATATAGTGATTATCTTTAGCTGCCAAGCACCAGCATTAATCATAGGACTATTTTGATGACCGACAGCCCCGCGAAACATAAAGACAACCTTATCTGGATCGACCTAGAAATGACCGGCTTGGATCCTGAACAAGAGCGCATTATCGAGATCGCTACGATTGTGACCGACTCACAGCTAAATACCCTGGCGGAAGGGCCGGTTATCGCGATTCACCAAAGTGACGAATTGATGGACTCTATGGATGAATGGTGTACCAAAACACATGGTGAAAATGGTCTGACTGCTCGGGTTAAAGCCAGCAATACTTCCGAGAGAGAAGCAGAACAAGATACGATAGAGTTCTTGAAGCAATATGTAGATAAGGGCTGCTCGCCAATTTGCGGAAATACCATTGGTCAGGATCGGCGCTTCTTGGTGAAGTATATGCCGGAGCTAGAAGCCTTCTTTCATTACCGGAACCTGGATGTCAGTACATTGAAAGAGCTAGTTAGGCGCTGGAAACCAGAGATTCAATCAGGCTTAAAAAAACAAGGTACTCACCTGGCACTTGATGATATTCGAGATTCGATTGAAGAGCTAAAATATTACCGGGAGCACTTTATTAAAGCCTAAGTAAGTGCCACTCCTTTAAGAACCCTTCTTTTGGTTTCTCCGTGCAGGCCTCCGGCCGCTCTGTGTCCTCTGTGGTGGGTTCGTTTTTGGGGTTTTGATCTTTAGGATTAAGCCCTCTTAACCACAGAGGGCACGGAGCGCTTCGCTGCAAAGAGGAATAATATTTCCCTGTAAAATGGGTGCAATTCAGCTTAAGTAAGTGCCATTCGGGTCAGAGTAAAAAAAGCTATTTTTACTCTGATCCCACGATTAGGCGCTTAAGTCCTGCAATCAGTGCCTGGCATTCTTCAGGTGTACCAATACTAATCCGAAGATAATCTTTAATGCGTGGCTGTTTGAAGTGGCGAATGATAATCGATTGTTCACGCAAACCAGCAGCGAGAGCTTCAGCTTCAATATCTAGGTGCTTGGCGAGCACAAAGTTTGCCGCAGAAGGCATGACTTCAAAACCCAAGTTCTCGAGCTCTAGTGTTAGCCAATCACGCGTTTCAATGGTCTTATCGCAGCAGGCTTGAAAATAAGCTTTATCTTTAATCGCTTCCGATGCGCCTTTGATTGCAAAGCGGTCAAGCGGATAGGAGTTGAAGCTGTTCTTCACTCGCTCAAGGCCATCGATCAAGTCTTTATGCCCAATGGCAAAACCGACACGTAAGCCCGCCAAAGAACGAGATTTAGAAAAGGTCTGAATAACCAATAAATTGGGATACTTATTGACGAGCGCAACGGCACTTTCACCACCAAAATCGATATAAGCCTCATCCACGACGACCACTGATTCAGTATTCCTTTTCAGCAGAGCTTCGATTTCGTCTAATGGCAATACACGACCGGTTGGTGCATTAGGGTTAGGGAAGATGATGCCGCCATTATCTGTTGGGTAGTCGCTAAGCTCTATTTCAAACCGTTCACTAAGTGGAAGAGTCTTAGGTTCAATTTCGTATAAGCTGCAATAAACCGGATAAAAACTATAAGTAATATCGGGGTAGAGTAGCGGCTTACCATTTGATAGCAAGCCCATAAAGGTATGTGCTAGCACCTCATCTGAGCCGTTACCGACGAAAACCTGCTCGACTTCAAGGTCGTAATATTCGGCTATCGCACTTTTCAACTCACTGGCATTTGGATCAGGATATAAACGAAGAGAATCAGACGCTTCAGCCTTCAGGGCCGAGAGAACTTTGTCAGAGGGGCCATAAGGGTTCTCGTTAGTATTGAGCTTAATAAGATTGGAAACCTTAGGTTGCTCACCTGGAACGTAAGGGGTGAGCTTGTGAACGATGGGGCTCCAGAACTGACTCATAATAACTCTCTTAAATTGAAAACTGATATCGCGAGGGCGAATTTAGATTACTGCTTACTTTACCGAATACCGGCTTAATCGCCAAGAATGAAATTATCTAAATCATTTTTAAGCCTGGTTTCGAGTGTGGGGGGGGTGCAAATATTATGCGCTTATTAAGCAAATACAATAAGAACGATAATGATCACCCTAGACCGCTTTCAACTAATTTTTTTACTTTCTCTGCCTATTATTGGCGGTATGATCTCGCAAAATATACTGAATATCGTCGATGTCGCAATGGTCGGTCATCTGGGGGCTAGTGCCTTAGCCGCAGTAGGAACAGGGAGTTTTGCAGCCTTCGTTTCAAGCGCCATGGTTCTGGGGCTGTCTAGCGGTGTTCAAGCTGTTGCCTCTCGTCGTTTGGGTGAGAAGAAAATCGAGCAAGCTGGGGTGTCGCTATTTGCAGGTGTGATGATCGCCGTAATATTTGGCAGCCTTCTGACAGCTTTAATTTATCCTTATATACCTTCTATTTTTCCATATCTTAATGCCGATACCGAAGTCGCTGAATTAGGTAGCTCTTATTGGGAGATCAGAGTCCTCGCGACGGTTTTCATGGGGGTGAATTACGCCTTTCGCGGTTACTTTAATGGCATTAGTCAGCCAAAGTATTACATGTTGTCGCTAGTGTTTATTCATGTACTAAATATTATTCTGAACTATATATTGATTTTCGGTCACCTTGGTTTCGCCGCTATGGGGACTGATGGTGCGGCTTGGGCGAGTACCATTGCCATGGGCGTTGGTTCTGTTCTGTATTTTTGTTTGGGCTTCTTCAAGCTGGAGTCGTTAAAATTATTCCGTATAAAACCAAGCTTAAGTGATCTTGCTAGCGTCTTTAGACTCACCATTCCAGCAGGTTTTCAGCAGCTGTTAATTGCGATTGGTATGATCAGCTTGTTTTGGATGGTGGGTAAAATAGGCGTTAGTGAAGTTGCCGCTTTAAATATACTCATCAATATTCTGATGTTATGTATTTTGCCAGGCTTTGGTTTTGGTATGGCCGCTGCAACGCTGGTAGGTACAAGCTTAGGTGAACGAGACAAGGTGAAGGCTAAACTCTGGGCCTATGATGTTGCCAAAATTGGCGGAGGGATAACCTTGATACTCGGTATGTTATTAGCCTTCAATGCAGAGCTTATCTTGCGCTTTTTCACTTCAGATACGGCTACCATTGACGCGGCTCGCTTACCTTTGCAGGTGACGGGGGCTTTAATATTTATCGATGTTATCGGTGTGATTCTTATGAACGCCTTGCTGGGAAGTGGTGACGTAAAAGTAGTCTTGAAGACAAGTATGCTTTCTCAATGGGCTGTGTTCTTTCCTTTAGGTCTTATCGCAGTAGTTTATTTTGAGCCGCCCTTGCTGGTGATTTGGCTTTTGTTTTCTTTCTCTCGCCTGGGCCAAGGTTTTGTTTACGGTATTCACTGGCATAGAGGGAAATGGGGAGGCGCTAAGCTTTAGTGTTTAGCGCTTCAATGACGGTGATTTCTAAATCGTTCTAGCCGCTCTGACGTGCTTGGGTGGCTTGAAAAATAGCCCTGTATTTCAGATTCTTGTTTTGGCTCCACGCTACCTATGTTTTCTTCGGGCTCGTTTGCACCTTGGTCTTTTTCTTGGGATTCTAAGTTCTCCATTAAGGTAATAAAATCCTCAGGATGTAAGCCAAACTCTTGTAAATGTTTCAGCGCAAAATCATCAGCCTCGAGCTCCATTTTTTGGGAATAGCCTGCTTGCAGAAGAACACCAGGTAAGGCAAGAATTGCTTGGCTGGTGGTTGAAATATCGCCAGTTACGATAACGATGAATAGGGCTAGGCTGGATTGCTGTATCAGTCTTCTCAGACTATGCCGGTGAGCGATATGTCCAATTTCATGCAGCATGATCGTTTCCAGCTGCTCTTGGTTCTCTGCGAGTTTGACCATCTCATCGGTAAAAATAATGGTTCCTGATGGAAGTGCAAAAGCATTCGCACCGATGGACTCGCTTTTGCGGAACTCGATTTTCATTGGAATGAGCTCAAGGCCTTCAATCTTTGTCAGCTCGTCGGCGATGCGATTAAAGGCCTGCCTTAAGGAGTCGCGCTCTTCTTCAGCTAATTCACTGCTTTGAAACACGCTCTTATCTAGGATTTCTAAGCCTCCGTGACCAATTTTTGTTGATACTTCAGCGGGCAGTGCGTGGGCCAATTCTTCGCTGAAAAAAGGAATGCCATAAGCGATAAAACCCCAGCTAGCGACCGCTACCAAAACTAAGGTTAACGCAACAAACTGAAGCTTACTTTCCAAGCGGTGAGCGAGCCCGGAATATGTTTTAGTTTTGAGGTAGCCATCCTGCTGGGCGGTTTTAATCAGTTCATCGATTGCTAAATTATCAGCACATTCAAATTGACATTGATCGCCAAAACTAATGAAGCGCGGGGTATTGCCAATGCGTGATGAGATGTCGACATCTTTAATGGCGACCTTTTTTAAGGGTTCATTGGATGACTCAGTGACAAATTCACTTTCTGGAAAAAAGCAGAGCTGACCGCCTTCCTGATAATGTAGCTTAGCGGGAAGCCGTGATGAGCTTTGCCCTAGGTACAAATAGCCGGAAATCTCCATTGTTAGCAACCAGGCTTCGTCAGCATTTAAATTCCCACTTCGATATCAAAGACTTCACCAAACTCTTCACCCATTGCGGTCAATTGATTTTGTTGATCCGCGACGAAATTATCGAGAGATTGATTTGTCAGCAGTGTTAGTTGGCTTGCGCGGTAGCGCGCAGTACGGATCATCGACCAGGGGATGAGTAAGCCTAGTGAGCAGATAATGGCAATCGTATTGCTGAGGTATAGATACAACATATAGCTAACGCTCAATGTACTTGAGAAAGTCATCTCTTCGATCTGGGTATGATTGAATATCAAGTTTTGGCGCTTGGTTTGAAGGTAGGCAAAGATCCATAAATAAACAGTAAAGAATACCAGCTGAATTAAAATGAGGTTTGAAAAAGACGGTGCTGTTTCTTCACTTGTAAAATTCATAAGGTCTAGCTGGGATAAAGTCCAAAGTACAATAGATATCGCTAAGATAAAAACACCGGAGGCCTTTAAATACATAAGATAGAAGCTTTTTGCGCCAGCGCCATAGCTGAATGGTGAGGTGCCATAGCGAGCGTTATTTACAAGGAAAATAGCTTTTAAGTATTGCCAGAAGGGAAAGCCCAAGATAAACAATGGGAACAAAGCAGCAAGCCCCCAAGGCATATTAAACTCTTCCTCAATATCTATTTTTGCTTCTTCTCCTACGGCAGGTATCTCTGTCGTTTCATCAGCTGGCATCTCCTCAGAAATCGGGACTTCCGAGTATTCCCATACCTCACTGGGCACAGAAAAATATATTGAGCTAACAAGCAGAGCCAGGAACAAAAATACCGGTAGGCCATAAAATAAATAAGCTTGCTTGAAGTTTCGTTCAAAGCGGAAGGTAATACCACGATAAGCTGTGTGGCGGAGCCTGAACGACATAGAAAGAACAATGATTGCAGGCACTAAAACTGTCACTGCTGCAGCGGCATACAAACCCCAAACGCCATTATAGGAATTTATTGCGTAATAAATGCCGAATAATATGGATGCAAAAATTCGCCCTTTTAGAATCTGTTCAGGCTTTGCCAAATATTGAAAGGCGCTGTCGTCAAGCTGAGTATTGCCATAAAAATAGCGGTGTGTTCTAACTTTCGCCCAGGCCGAATAAATGCCCAGCGTAACGATGGTGAGAGCTATATTGACGATCCAAATGCCAAAGAATTCGAGTGCTTTGCCGCTGAATCTAAAAGGCTGTTCAGTATAGGGTTTTACTTCTAAGTCCATTTAATGGGAGTTCCTTCAATTTGATGCGCTTAAAAACTAGCGGCAGTCTAACATAATTAGAAGGAGAGGCTGCGGTCAGAGTAAATTTACTCTAGACCGAACGGCACTTACTTAAGCATATGTTCCATCTAAACAAATGATTATCTATAGGGTGCAATTCAGATTAAATAGGAGCCATTCATTTAAGAACCCTTTTTTGATTATCTCCGTACAGGCCATCGGCCGCTCTGTGTCCTCTGTGGTGGATTCGTTTTTGGGTTTTTGATCTTCAAGACTAAGGCCCTTAACCACAGAGGACACAGAGCGCTTTGCTGCACAGAGGAGTAATGTTTCTCTAGGCTTCCACTGTAAAAAAGTGAAATTCAGTTTAAGTAAGTGCCATTCTACTTTCTAATTATTCTAGCTCTGACATATCGTCTCAATATCACAAGTGATCACCGATACATGCTTATAGCCGATTCTCATCAGCTGCTCTGCAGATAAAGTGGCGCGTGCACCGGTTGCGCAGTGGATATAGAGCGGTGTTTCTTCATGTGGGTGGAGTTCTGATACCTTCATTTCCAAGACACCACGTGGAATGTTGAGGGCGTTCGGTGTCGGGTTTTGTGCCACTTCCATGGGTTCTCTTACGTCAATCAAAATACCACCATTATTGCTCATTTCCAGCTTGGCGCTTGATGATGTTACACAGCGTACTTTAGGTCTGATTTCTTGAATTAAGTCCGGTATCGATCTCAACATATTTATTACCTCAAACATTTACAGTGATGGGAGGTATGATATATTAGAAGTTGCTAAATTAGCAATTTTTAATTAGTATTCATATTTATCGTGACATGCATAAGACGTAATTTAAGGTGTAGGTGATGGATATTAGTCTGGATGAAATGTCTTCGCGCTCGGCAGAAGCAGAGGCTTTCTTAAAAAACCTGGCAAACAGCAAGCGCTTAATGATTTTGTGTGTTTTGAGTGAAGGGGAGCTATCAGTTGGCGAATTAAATAAGCGGGTGCCTCTTTCTCAATCGGCCTTGTCGCAACACTTGGCAAAGCTTAGAGCAGTAGAGTTTGTGGCAACGCGCAGGGAGTCGCAGACCATCTATTACCGGCTAAACGACCCTCGTGTAGAGTCGATAATTCAGAACTTGTATAACGTATTTTGCCAGCCGAATTAATTAAACCTTAGGGTAATTGCATGACTTCAGCAGATAA
This sequence comes from Oleiphilus sp. HI0128, assembly GCF_001635365.1. Classification (NCBI taxonomy): domain Bacteria; kingdom Pseudomonadati; phylum Pseudomonadota; class Gammaproteobacteria; order Oceanospirillales; family Oleiphilaceae; genus Oleiphilus; species Oleiphilus sp. HI0128. The sequence goes on from NZ_LWGG01000610.1 coordinate 28,447, forward strand.
ATCTTTTATCGAACGTTTGCTCGCCTACAGTTTAGCGGGTGGCTTACCTTCAGCGATTCTTATTGTCTCGCTTTTATTGGGCATGGTCGCGCTGAACTACACTCCACGTGAAGAAGAGCCTCAAATTGTTGTACCGATGGTCGATGTGTTAGTCAGTTCGCCAGGTATGTCTTCTAAGCAGGTAGAACGGCAGGTGACAACACCGCTGGAAAAACTTCTGGCTCAAATCCCGGGTGTAGAGAATGTTTATTCCACCTCAATGAGCGGTCAGGCGGCTGTTACTTTACGATTTTATGTTGGCGAAGATCGTGAAGATGCAATTCTGAATACCTATAACAAACTTCATTCCAATCAACATAAAGTCCCTCAGGCAGTACAAAACTGGCGCGTAAACCCGGTTGAAGTGGATGATGTGCCGATCATGATGTTGGCTTTGTATTCCAAAGGCGATGCTAGCGATTATGACTTAAGGCGGGTAGCGGAAGAGCTGTCGACTTATATACAGGCAATTCCTGATACCAGTGAAGTCAAGGTAACGGGGGGCCGAGAACGAACGATAAGGATTTTTTTACAGCCCGAAAGTTTGGCAGCGCGTCAAAGTACTTCGGCAGACGTCTTGCAAGCTTTACAGGTGTCCAATCTGCTTCAAAGTAGCGGCAACTGGTTCGTTGACAATGAGTCTATTCAACTCGAAAGCGGCGACTTTATCCGCGACCTTAGTAGTCTAAAACAGACGGTGGTCAATGTTGTCGATGGGATTCCGGTAACGCTTCAGGATGTAGCTGAAATTGTTGACGGCCCTGCCAATGCGAGTACTTATACCTGGTTGGATTTTGCTGAAACACATCCAGAATTTGAAGGGGTCCCGATCGCCGCACGTAGTGATTTACCGATGTCGGTTATCAGTGTCGCCAAACAGCCGGGAAGCAATGCAGTCAGTGTGGCTCAGGAAGTTCATAAGCTTATTGCAGCGCTAAAGTCAGATTTATTGCCGACAAGTATCGGCATAGAAGTGCTACGTGATTACGGTGCAACGGCGAATGAGAAGGTTGATAACCTAACGAGTAGCTTGGCCTTTGCGGTCTTTACCGTGGTGGTGTTTATCGCGGTTTTCCTTGGCTGGCGCCCTGCTTTAGTTGTTGGTATTGCGGTACCCATTAGTTACGGGGTGACCTTGGCCTTGGATATGGCTTTTGGTTATACCATTAACCGTGTGACCTTATTTGCTTTGATTCTATCACTAGGTTTACTTGTCGATGACCCGATTACTGGTGTCGATAACATTGAACGATATTTGAAAAAGAAGCTGCGTGGCAAAGATGGAAGCCAGGACCCTGGTACGGCCTCTCAAATTGTTGCAGCGATATCAGAAATCAAAGTGCCTTTGATAATGTCGACCATCACTATCGTCCTGGCATTTATTCCGCTTGCCTTCATTACCGGAATGATGGGGCCCTATATGGCGCCGATGGCTTTCAATGTGCCAGTGAGCGTCGGCGTCAGTACGCTGGTGGCATTTTTAGTGACGCCTTGGTTGGCGAGTAAACTTCTGAAACCTTCGGCCATTGTTGCTGAACAGGGTGAGGACAGTCGTGCTGATAGCGGGAGCCCTTTTTTCCGACGTGTTCTCTCTCCCTTTTTGAATGATCGGAGAAAAGCAAAATGGGTCTTATGGGCTGTGCTGATCTTATTCCTAGCTGCAGCCATGTTACCTATGATGCGCTGGGTTCCCTTAAAACTTCTGCCTTTTGATAATAAAAATGAAGTGCAGATTATTATCGATATGCCAGAGTCAGCGACCTTGGAACAGACAGCGAGTTTGGCTAAGCAGATCTCCTTACAAGTGACGCAAGTAAACGAAGTACTCGCTTCAGCCGCCTTTGTGGGGGTGGCTTCGCCTATCGATTTTAATGGTATGGTTCGCCGTTACTATCAACGCACGATGCCTTATCAGGCAGACTTGCGGCTGACCTTACTCGATAAAGCAGAAAGAGAGCATCAGTCTCATGGCGTGGTGCTGCGTTTAAGAGACTTGCTTAAGTCTTTTAATAAAGAAGGTGTATTGGTTAGAGTGGTGGAAGTGCCACCAGGGCCCCCGGTATTGAGTACCTTGGTCGCTGAATTGTACGGTGACAAACTGACTCCCTACGAGGATATACAGGCTGCTGCATTGAGTGTAAAAGAGCGCCTGGAAAAAGAGCCTTTTGTCGTGGAGGTTGATACCACTGTCGAGGCTGAACAGAAAAAGCTTCGCTATACCCTGGATAAGACAGCAGCAGCTTTATCTGGAATTTCTTCTGCTCAAGCCAATCAAGCTTTAGTTATTGCTAATCAAGGCATGGCAGCGGGTTTCTATCAGCAAGAAAGAGAAACGTCACCCGTTCCGCTTTATTTAGAGCTTGCGGAAGCAGATAAAAACTCGATTGAAGATTTAGCGCGTTTGCAGGTAAGAGGTCAAGCAGGGGTGATCAAACAGAGCAGCCGCTATGGCTTGGACAGTGCACCGGTGCCCCTCGTTGCTTTGGGAGAATTAGGTGCGTTCGAAGAGCATGTCTCGGATCGTGCAATTCATCATAAAGACCTAAAGCCGGTCGTTTATGTGATGGCAGAGCTGTCTGGTAGAACGCCTGCTGAAGTGATTGCTGATGTGAGTGGCGATTTACAGCTTGGGGCAGAAGCGAAACAAGAAAACCTGAATGTTAGTGATTGGCAGTCTCGCAACTTTCTTTCGCTATTCACTGGTGAGTCAGCCGGACAGACTTGGTCGCTACCTGAAAATATCCAGCTCGAATGGGGTGGTGAAGGCGAGTGGAAGATCACCATAGATGTCTTTAGAGATATGGGTTTAGCATTTATGTTTGCTTTGGCAGGTATCTTCTTTGTACTGAAGATACAGACACAATCTGTCCGTCTTTCCTTGATTATTATGTCGGCTATTCCTTTGACGATTATCGGTATTATGCCTGGTTTTGCAGCGCTGAACCTTTTTGGCGAACGAGTGATTGCAGGAGCGCCTGAACCCGTATTATTTACCGCCACAGCGATGATCGGCATGATTGCTTTGGCTGGAATCGTTGTTCGCAACTCTTTGATACTCGTAGAGTTCATCACTCAAGCCAGAGACCGGGGTGTGGAGCTTAAAGAGGCGCTTATACTGGCGGGCTCCGTTCGTATGAGGCCTGTTCTACTGACTGCTGGCACTACCATGCTGGGTAATCTGGTGATTATCCTTGACCCGGTCTTTAGTGGCCTGGCTCTGGCTATTATTTTCGGCATCATTGCCTCAACCATCTTTACCTTGCTGGTGGTACCAATTGTTTACTTGTTGGTGTTCGATAAGCCAGAAAATAACTCATTAACTGATCACGCAAAATTAGGATACGAAGATGCAAACAAATGACTCCGTATTAAAAAAACTGGGCTTACCTGTACTGGCAATTGCTTTACTTATCGTTATGGTTGCCTGGATGGCGGGTGCCTTTAATAACAAGGTAAAGCCCGGGCAAAGTGAGCAGCAAAGTTTGGTAAAACTCGATGAGCTACTAAGGCAAGCGATTGAGGTCGAACGGGTGAAGAAGGAAGTGTTCGAGCCAGTGCCAGCAGGTATTGAAGCGAAACAGAATTCACTTATCTCATCACGTATTCTAGCCAAGATAGAGAAAGTACATGTACGAGCAGGGCAGCAGGTTAAACAAGGGCAGCTACTGATTGAATTGGAAAAGGCAGATTTGCTATCACGGGAGTCTCAGGCAAAAGCGGCTTTGTCTTCAGTGTCTGCACGATTGTTGGAAGCAAAGAATAATCTTAAGCGTTCTGAGGACTTGAGTCAGAAAGGCTTGATTGCTAACGCTGCTTTGGAGCAGACTCAGGCAAACTACGATAGCTTGTTAGCCGGTAAGCAAAGTGCAGAACAGGCTTTGTTAGAAGCGCAAACGGCCCTGGGTTATGCTCAGGTGCATTCCCCTATTGATGGTCTAATAATCGATCGCTTTGCAGAGCCCGGTAATACTGCCCAACCAGGGATGCAGCTTCTTACCTTATATAATCCAGCTACTTTACGAGTCGAGGCGCATGTGCGCGAACAATTGGCGATCGGCCTCAGTTTGGGTGACACCTTGCAGGTAAGGATTCCCTCGATGAATAAGAATCTGCCTTCAGTAATAGAAGAAATGGTGCCAGCAGGTAATGCTGCATCTCGAAGCTTCTTGATTAAGAGCCGTCTGGAGGCTGAAGGCTTGCTACCTGGCATGTATGCGCAATTAAGTGTGCCGGTGGGTACGAAACAACAGATTCTATTGCCTAGTGATCGTATAGCTTATGTTGGTCAGTTGAACGTTGTTTGGGTTTTGGAAAACGAGCAAGTTGTTCGACGCTTTATAAGAGTTGGCGATCAGAAAGAAAACGGGATGATCGAAGTCGTCTCGGGATTGCGTGCCGGAGACCTTGTTTTACCTGTTCAGAGCTAAAGGGGGACTTTCTCCCTATTTTTCGCACCTTTTGTTCGCTTATTGAACAGTTATGCTGGCAATAATGCCAAATAAATCACACTATATTTCAATAACTTGTCGTTTAACATTCGTTGACAGTTGAGTTAGAACTTCCGTGCTAGTCTTCACTTAAATCAAAGCAGTAAGCTTGTTTATCAATCTTTTTGATGTGAAGGAATTCTATTGTCAGCTATAAAAAACTCTATCTCAATACTTGTACTGTTTGTCTTTGCTTGTAGTGCACAGGCTTCGGCTAGTGTCGCTCAGGATGCAAGTAGTGAGTTCGGCAGCATGATGCTATTTTCGGCTGGCTTTGTTGGTTTATTTGCAGCACGTAAGCATATGAAGTCCGAGGCTTCCTAAAGTTCATAATTCGTTAAAGTACGTCCCTGTTTTACCTTGCTGGTTTACCAGTCCCCTTTATGCGGGGTAGCTCTCCATCCCCGCTTTTTTTCCATTTCTGTTAGTTCTACGAACGTAAAAACCGTTTAACGCCTAAAAGCTGGTTAGATACTTTATAGTAGCTGGTCGGTAGTACCTTATAAAGAATATCGACAAACTTGGCATCGGCACCAATTAATACTCGGAAGGTCTTCTTACGCATGCCTTTTTCGATGACTTCTGCCGCTTTTGCAGGGCTTGTTCGTGCCACCGTTTCAAAGTGTTTGGCAAGCTCATTGGAATTAGCTGCTTCAGTTTCAGCAGAATTTGCAATGTTGGATCGAATACCGCCGGGCATCACACAAATAACATCAATATTCTTACCTGAATAAATCATGTCTTGTTGTAAGGCTTCGGTAAATCCGCGAACGGCAAATTTAGAGGCATGGTAGGGCGCTACCATTGGCATGGTGATCAAGCCGAATATTGAAGCGACATTAACGATCATGCCGCGTGATGACTTTTCAAGTAATGGCATCATTTCTCGACAACCCATAACGACACCATTTAGGTTTACATCCATTACTTTGTTAAATAGGGCCTCAGAAGTTTCTTCAAAATAACCAAAAGACGTCATGCCTGCATTATTAATGAGTACATCTAAATGCCCGGATGAAAGCTCAATATCTTTAGCGAGAGCTTGCCAGTCCTCCTTTGAGCAGACATCGGACTGCTTGGAAATAATGGCTGATGAGCCGATGGCTTTACTCGTCTCTTTAAGACCTGCTTGGTTGATATCAGTGACCACTAAATTTGCACCCAGCTGCGCGAATAGTTTAGCAATTGCCTGACCAATACCAGAGCCCGCGCCGGTGATGAGAATTGTTTTGTTCGTCCAAGTGCTTTTCATGTTAAGACCCTTAAGTTGTTATTTTAATTTAGGTGTTTACGCCGCTTGTGCATCCTGACTATGTTTAGGTAGTTTTGTATCCAGCCAGGTAAAGATCGACTCCCTTATTTGAGGGAAGAAGCTTCCTCCCACGGTATAGTGACAGGCTCCTTCGATAACTTTTATGCTGGCTGAAGAGCCATATTTTCGGGTGATCTTATGTTGGATTTTTATCGGTGTGATTTTATCTTCGGTGCCGCCAATCACTAATACCGGGCAGCTTACAGATTGATAATCCACCTTGGAGGGGGGCTTGCGAAATAAGAACCACATAGATAGTTGTGTTGTGACTCGACCTGACTCAAAGGTAGATGCTTGAGTGAGTTGCTTGTGGATATCAGCGCTCTGTGTGTTCGCGATACCGTACTGAATATTTCTTAATAATAAATTGGTATACGAGCGCCATAAGGGAAATTTCAACAAGTTATGTCCAAAGGTTTTGAGTACCGACCAACTTGAAGCATTAATGCCCGCAGGCGCAGCTGAGGAAATTAAAATCAACTGAGAGCAGGGTAGCGCTTGTGCAAGCAACTGCGCGAGTAAACCGCCCATTGAGTGGCCGACTAATATCGGTGATTGATTTGAATGGGCTCTCGTGAATTTATTTATGTCTTGCTTTAAAGAGGCGACATAATCTTCGATACCCAGTCGAGCTAAAGAGCGCCTTTTGTCCTCGCATAGCTTATTCTTAGGGTAATGAAGTGGAAGTCTCGGAACGAGTACAGGGTAGCCTTGTTGTTCAAAGGCGTCTTTCAGTTCATCTAATATGTCTGGTGTGCTCCACATTCCGTGGATCAAGACAACAGGAGGTAGAGATTTCATACTTCTACCTCCTCAACTTTTTCGGTCGTTTGTGTCTTTTCTTTGGCGACGGAAGGCGTACTTGTTTCAGTTTTTTCTACCTTATGAAAAGCTTCAAGAGGCGTGTTGTCATCAAAACGAAGTACACCGTCGTCGAGTTTGCTGTGTTTGATGGCAAAGATGTCTTTGAAGTAAAAGTCCTTATTGCACCATGGAAAGGACTCTCCCTGGCCAGGCAAGCGGTCGAGAGCTCTTAATACGTAGCCAGATTTCAGTGCAACAATGGTGCTTTGTTTGGCGTTTGGTTCACGGTAAGGGTAGACACTTTGGTAACCATTTTGCTCCATGTGTTCCAATAGGCGGCAGACATAATCAAAGGTCAGCTCTGCTTTGAGCGTCCAGGAAGAGTTAGTGTATCCAAAGACCCAAGCAAAGTTTGGCATTTGGCTGAACATCATGCCTTTATAGTTGGTTAGCTTAGGCGCATCGACGTCGTGACCATCGACACTCAGTTTCATTTTTCCCCATAGCTGAAGATCGAGCCCTGTGGCGGGAACAATAATATCGGCTTCAATTTCGTCGCCCGACTTCAACAATATTCCTTTCTCAGTGAAGCGCGCTATATGCTCAGTGACGATACTCGCTTTGCCGGAACGAACTGAATTGAATAAATCTGCATCAGGTACCAGGGCCATACGCTGATCCCATGGATTGTAGGTGGGCTTGAAATGAGTATCGACGTCAGCTGCTCCCGCCAGTGCTTTCCTATTCATATCTCTGACAAGCTTACGAATAAAGTTTGGAAAGCGTTTGGATAACATAAATACCATTTGCTGCATGGTAGTGTATTTGGCGCGCATGATTCTATTCGTTAGGCCCGCCGGGAGTATTTTAGAGATTATTCTAAATAACATGTCTGAAGCGGGGCGAGAGTAGACGTAGCTTGGCGAGCGCTGAACCATGGTGACATGAGCTGCTTTCTTTGCCATTGCGGGTACAACGGTGACGGCCGTCGCACCACTGCCTATGACAATAACGCGCTTACCTGAGTAGTCCATATCAACAGGCCATTGCTGAGGGTGGGCAATGGTTCCTTTGAAGTCATCATAGCCTTCGAAATTTGGCAGGTAACCTTTTTCATAATTGTAATAGCCTGAACAACAGGTAAGGAATTTCGCAGCAATATGGTACTGCGACCCATCTGCTCGCTCGATACTGACAAGCCAGCGGTTTTGTTCCGAGTTCCAGTCAGCTGATATGACTTTCTGTTGAAAACGAATGTACTGGTCCAGGTTCTCATCAGAAACCAGTTCATCTAGATAATGCTTGATGCGGTCAGCTGTGCCAATATATTCACGGTCTGTCCAGGGTTTGAAAGAATAGGAAAAGGTATACATGTCAGAGTCTGAACGAATACCCGGGTATTTGAATAAGTCCCAAGTGCCGCCAATGTTTTTTCGACCTTCAATCACTGCAAAAGAGGTATGTGCGCGCTTTTTCTTTAGGTTGTAGCACATGCCAATGCCAGAAATGCCAGCTCCAACGATCAGTACGTCGAGTTGCTCATAGTCTTTGTTCATGATGATCTCCTGCAATTACCGCGAAAGTTATCGTGCTTCTTTTTTATTAGTTTTCTGCTGAAATATTCGTATCAGCTAAAGTGGGTATATGCAGATTAGTGACTGTTGGTCACATAATATAGGATGCTTCCTGTCAAAAATTGATAAATACGGCCATAATGACAGTTGAGGCTAGTTAATTGTTACTTTGGTCACCTAATTCAAAGAAAGGTCTGTAGGGTTTATGTATGTAGGCAGTGCTAAAAAGAAGCAGTCGATATTAGGTTTGATTCCACTGTTTAAAGCGGTTGAAGACTTGGGGGCAGACCCGGAAGAACTTTTGCGGCGCAGGGGGATGTCCTTGCAGAATATGAATGGTGCCGCCGTGATTGAGCAATCTTTGGAGCTGGATATCGTGTCAGAAGCAATAGACTTACTGAATGACCCTATTCTTGGTGTCAAGGTAGGCAGTCAGGTGACATTTACCTCATACGGTACCTATGCAATGTTGCTTATGAGTGCACCAAATTTTGACCAGGCTTTGAAGGTTGGCGCTCAATTTCAGTCATTATCACTGCTCTTTTCACATATGACTTTGCATTTTGATAAAGATTGGATAGAGCTACGTTATACCTTACCAGAGGCCTCACCTAAACTCAGGACATTTATTGCCGACAGAGACCTTATGGGAACCTATATCTTTGTAAGGGAGTTTCTTGAAAAACCAAACGAAATACTAATTGCTGCAGGTACTGCTCGGCCTAAGCCTGAAGGTAAGTGTTTGGCGGAGTATCAGAAATATATCGACTTTGATTTACATTTCGATCAGCCCTATAACTGGTTTCGGCTTCCACGCGTCATTTTGAGTGTGGCGATGAAGCACGGGAACCCTCTCGCTCATCAGCTATATCGAGTTCAAGCTTATGAGCTATTACGTAAGTTCTATTCGCAAGATGAAGATATTGTTTCACAAACCAAGCAAGTCATTGAAGGCTACGAAGGGCGCTTTCCAAGCGTTCCTGAAGTGGCAAAGATGTTTTCTGTGAGTGAGCGTACCTTCCGCAGAAAACTAAGCGCTGCCAACACGAGTTACCAAGGTATCCTGGATGAGCATAAGAAACAGCGCTGTCTAGGGATGATGGCTGCAGGGAAAGTGTCAGTGGCCGCATTGGCTGATCAGTTAGGTTACGCTGAGTCCGCTAGCTTTTTGAGAGCGTTTAAACGTTGGACTGGATGTACGCCTAAAGATTATCTTAGAAGAGTTTAGCGAGTAATTTATCCCGGCTGGCTATAAGACTACTCGTATCTGCAGCCTTGGAATATCATCTGAGTGAAAACGATAATTACTTAGAACAATGTGCATGTTTAGTCTAAAATATTTTCTTTCTGAATAAAAATTGCATTGGAGCGCTTAAGTAATGGGGATGATTGAATCTCTCGGGAGTCATTTTGACGATAGTTACGATTTTATTCTGAGTAACGATAGCAACTTTTTTGATTCTTTCTATACACACTTTTTTAATAGCTCTAATTTAATAAAAAATGCTTNTGCTTATATCGATATGGATAAGCAGAAGCAAATGCTTCGAGAATCTATAAAGCACTTAGTCAAATTCTACTGTACTAATAAAGAAAGCGAATACCTAAAAACTATCGCTCGACATCACGCCGATAAAGTTCGAGCTGACGAATATATGTATAAACTTTTCGTAGACTCTTTCATTCAGGCTATTGAAGATACCTACCCTAACTTTTGTGAGGAAGCAGCTTTAGTTTGGCGATGCGCCTTAAAGCCAGGCATCGACTTTATGAACTCTTATAAGGCTTAGCTGAACAGTGTTCCCAATTTGGGTCTTTAGAGACCAGTTTCCTGTTAATAATAAACAGACTCGGAACCAGGATGAAAGCGGTGCTGACTATGTCTGCAATAGTATGATATTGCTGGTAAAGCATTAAAATCGCATACGCTAAGAATGATACTCCCAAGGCAACTTGCCAGTGAACTTGAAACGTTGAACCTTGAGTTAATAACATCACTAAGGCCAGGGATAATGCTGTATGAGTGCTGTAGTCTAGTGAGACTGTAGGCCAAATAAGAAAATAGTTATCCAGAGCCATTAAGGCGTAAACCAGCGCTACTGATACCAAGGTTTGTAGACTGAACCTGGCTGCTGTTCGGTATTGTTTATTAAGGATTTGTCTGGCGATAAAGCCAAGTACAAGCAGTCCTAACAAAGGGATATAGGCATCGGCGATGGCATCAAGTTGCTGGTAGTTCACTTTGTTAGCCTTGGTGTAAATCCATCTTATAAAAAGCTGGGATAGTTGGGCAGTTTTGCCGTGACCAGTTCGTCATGAGCCGGGACGATCACTAAGTCAGGGTCACGTTTGCTTAAAGAGTGAATTTGATCGATGACTTTTTCCGCTTGGTCTACGTTATTATCGACACCAGTTGCCCACTGAACAATCTTCGGACGGCCGCGGTTGTCTTGAATTCCTTTGATCGCCCATGTTGCATCGCCAATGAAGAAATAGCGCCCTTTGTCTGGCGTATTAACAAAAAGACCCAAGTGCCCTTGCGAGTGCCCGGCCAGGTCGACTAACACTAAGCTGCCGTCACCGTAGATATCCAAACTTTTATCGAAGCCTTGGTAGGGTTGATCTAAGAGCTTTATGAATTGCCGTTTGATGTCAGGACTATCAAATTGCGATAAGACAAAGGCGGGTGGCTTGCCTTGGTGCGCGGCGTCATGCTCTTGCTGTTGAATCCATACCGGTGTTGCTGGGAAGTCTTCAATTGCACTGACATGATCCCAGTGCATATGGCTAGGGATGATGGCTTTAATTGTGCTGATGGGGTAGTTATTCGCGTTTAACTGGCTAATGGCGGGTTTAACGTTTTCGATCGCGAACAACTGTTTCTCCCAAAAAGCGAATACTTGCATTTGTTCTTCGACTTCAGTGCCGATGCCGCTATCCCAGAGCAAATCACCCTTTGGATGTTTGATAAGAATTGCGTTATGCACTAACGTTCGCTGAGTAAACCAGCTACCACTGGATACCACCATCGCTTCTTGCGCGCCGCCTGATTCAGCGGTGACGATAACTGAAAAACTAAGATTTGCAGGTATCATCTCTCCAGCAAAAGTTGATGTGCTGCTTGTGAAAGTGATAAGCAGGAGAGGGATCAGCATGGTAAGTCTCATGACTAAGGGCTTCATAATGTTCTCTTTGTTTTTTGTATGATGAGGCGATAGTAATGACAATAGACTGATAGGTAAAATATATAATAAATATACCTGATATATATTTTATATGTATTTAGAATGCTGAGAATAATAACAAGCGACAGGCTATCACTTCCAGGAGCTTAGTGATCGCTGCGGTATTTGTTCTTATCCTGAATTAAGCGCATATTTACCTTAGCCTGAATGTTGGTGAGAGGAAATTATAAGACTGATATACTCAAGGCGCTTTAGAAGGAAATGAAGCAGAAATACTCTGCTTGGTGGTCGTTTCGCTTCACATGTTTGCATGTTAAAGACTCAATCAATAGGGAGATAAATTAGTGAACGTAATTAAAGCGGGCGCCAGCCTCATGTTGTTATTGTCTGCAAATTTAAGTGTTGCAGAAAACCACCACCATAGTACTAAGCAGTTTAAAGTGACTGAGTTAAAGCCAGGCTTTCACTTTCTTCAGGGAAAGGGCGGGAATATCTTATTGTCCGAAGGTGATGACGGGTTGTCGATAGTGACTATGCCGATATGTCAGGTGGTTTAGAGAAAACACTTGATACTTTTGGTAAACCGCTTAAGTACATCCTAAATACGCATTGGCATGGTGACCATACTCAAGGCAATAAGCTCTTGGGTAAAGAGCCTACCGTTGTCGCGCATGATAATGTTTATCAGCGTTTGAACTCTCGTCAAGAGGTTAAGCTGTTTAACATGGTGTCGGAACCATACCCAAAGCATGCGCTGCCGGATATTACCTATGATCATCGTATGACTATCCACTTTAACGGGCATGATATTTCTGTAATGCACTTGCCAATCGGACATACTGATGGCGATAGCGTGATCTTCTTTAAAGAACAAAATATTGTCCATTTGGGTGACCATTTCTTTAACGGCTTTTACCCCTTTGTTGATGTGGATGCAGGTGGGCGTGTACGAGGTGTCGCCCAGAATATTGATCGAATTTTAGATTCTATCGATGACTCAACCCAAATTGTGCCTGGGCACGGACCAATGGCAACGAAGCCAGACCTTATTGCCTTCAGAGACATGTTGCGTGGTACGGCGAAAGAGGTCGAGAGCATGATGAATGACAAGAGCCTGGAAGAGATACAAAGTGCAGGTTTGAGTGCAAAATGGGACGAGTGGGAAAACGGTTTCTTAAATGAGCCTACCTGGATCAAAATCGTCTTTAATAGTTTGCATGCGAGCCAGCACGATAAACCCAATAAACATAAGCACAAACACTAAGTTTCTCTTAGTATAGAGGCTGAAAGTAATGATGCTTTCAGTCTTTATCTAAATGAAACCAGAGAGCTTTCTGGTCTAGTGGTGTCGCTTCAGGAAGCAAAGGGTTAATCAGGCGATAGTGTAGTCGCTGCTTTAAATTAGCCTTCAGTATCAGATCAGCATAATACTGCTGGAACAGCGCATCGAACTTTCCGTCCAACAGGGCTTTCTGAAGCCCCTCTTCTATAAGGCTAGCTAAGGCCGTATTTTCTTGTGCGACAAAGAAATACGTAGCGGTCGGGTAGCTGAGTAGCGTGTGAGGCTCAAGGGTAATGTTGCGATGTTGATGCGTTTCTAGTTCATCCCAGATCTCGATAATAGAGCGAGGAAAGAGTTCCGCCCGATTAAGTGACAACACTTGAAATAAGCCTTCGTAACTGGGGCCAGTTTGTACCTTAAAATTGTTATATCTCAATATGTTGGTATCGGGCCAGTCATGCCCTTGAATGAGTGTGGCTTTTTTTAAAGCCCTTAAATCTTGGCTTTGTTTTCGTGTTGCCAACTGCTCGGGTGTTGTCAGGAACAAGCGCCAGCCAATCAAGCCTTTATAAATAGGGATTCTAATAGGCTTTACTTCTGACTCTCGTTCTTTGGAAGTCATGGTCCACATCACATCGATACCCTTGCTTTGGCTCAACTGTTTGATAGCCCGGCCTTGTGTCATAAAATACTGCGAGGGTTCTACTGTTAGAGGCACCGAATGATAACTTAGGGCTAGCTTTAATAGCTCTATTGGGTAACTGTGATGTTTGGTGAATACTTCGCCTGGCTGAGGGTAGCGAATGCTCGTTTGAGTTATCGCATTGGAAAATGAGCTGAAGAGCGAGAGCAATAAGCTGATGTAAATGAGTTTCGAAAAATTCATAATTCGCTGTTACTCCTACCAAGCAAATATTGAGACAGGTATGGCAGTTGGAAGGAATCGATTGCCATCTAAGCAAAAGCGAATTTGACACCTACTAAAAGGGCGCTATTTTTTCCTTCCCTAGCACTATACGATACCTTGAATGGCTCTGGTATTAAACTGTTCTTGTTTGATTCTAATCTAACAAAGATATTGTAAGAATAAACTCTGGGGCTGTCTTATCTTTTTAGGATTGATGGAGGGGCTTGAGGAGAGAGTACCCGGGCAAAACCCAGGCACTCTAGATATTGCTATTGCCTGATCTTTACTTTTCTTCTGGTTTTGGTGCGTAAGGCCCAGGAAGTAGACCCCAGTGCTGGTTATTGACCAGGTTACTACTCGCCATAGCAGAAAGTTCAGGTGTGTGATCGACAATACTGCCGGCAATTTGATCTACTAATGCACCAATGAGAGCACCAGCCAAACCGCCACCGCCGTCACCTGAAGACTTCACAGCTTGGGCTCTGCCATTCCATAATATTTGTCCACTCTTGGCATCTATTAATCGCCAATCTGAAGCCACGACAGTCTTTGAGGATATCACTTGGTACTCCTGCCCCCACTGCTTGATATCAATGTATAACACTGCGTCAGGGTTGATAATTTCCCTAATTTTGTCCAAGGGAATAGTATTCATTTCAGCCGTTGTAGGGAGCCCATTCTCTTTAAACAAAGTATCGACAACTGAAACAGGAAATACATAGTAGCCTTTTTCTGCCAAGGGCTCAGATATCGAGGAAATAAGCGTATAGGGTGCATTAACTTCGACAGAGCTATTATTGGGTGGAATTACCAGAATAGAGGTCGGTTTGCTTTGCTTAAGGGCCGTGTAGTCATAACCTTTAACGGCACAACCGGATAAAACTCCAAAAGCAAGTATTGAAATAACTAAGAACTTGAATCCCTTCATTTTGTTTTCTCCTTATGATGGCTGTTAGATGCTTCCAAGGCGGTGTCTTGCATGTTGGAGCGAGTCAGAATGCCGTCAACAAATACGCTAGATTCAGGGTACAGTGCTTTTTCTTGTAGCAAAGCGCTTTTTGCCAGGCCAGGGTTTCCGGCTTGAGCGTGAACCATTCCTAAGTGAGCATATAGGCCGGGAGGAACTTTCATCCCTTTATTTTCTGCTCGCTCTATAGTTAGGTTTAGTTTATAGATCTGCGTGGCAGTATCTGCTTCGCCGGGGTTGAGGTAAATATCGTAAACGATTTCTTGGTAATCACCCCAATAGTACAAATTACTATGAGTTGAACATGCTTGAGCCAAAAGAATGACCGCCATTGCAGCGATCAACTTGATATTAATGTATTTCATCGAACTTCCTTATGTCGATAGTTAGTTGCTATTTTTCAACAGACCAAACGCCGGACTCTAGATCTCTAACTAAATTATTAATGGCTTCGGTAATCGCGAAGTTAAGAACTTTGCCATTAAGCGTTGCATCATAACCCGCTGTGCCACCGAAACCGATGACTTCGCGATTGCTCAGTGCATACTCTCCGGCACCTTGTGTTGAATAGATTATTTGGCTGGTTGTTACGTCAATGATATTGATGGAAACTTTGGCATAAGCAATTTGCTCCTTTCCGCGCCCCAAGATACCAAATAGTTGCTTGTCACCAACTTCTTTACGGCCAAACTCCGAGACTGCGCCTGAAACGACATATCTTGCGCCCGTAATGTTTTGCTTTTGACCGCGATAGGCAGCTTCTTGCTCAAGCTCTTTCATCGCGTCACGGTCAACAAGGTTGAATCTGTTCGTTTGTTGAAGGTGGGTCTTTAAGATGGTCTTGCCTTGCGAACCTAGGCGATCGCCACCAGAAGAAAATAGACCCTGCATATAGTTTGAACGGTTATTAAAATTGCCTACTACCATGGCTGTTTTCTTACCACTATAGTTTGTTTGATAGCTGGCAACTCGATCTGGTTGAATAGCTCGCTTACTTTCCGTTGCGCAGGCGCTAAGGAGTACAAAAAGTGAAACTAAGGAAATTACTTTGCTAAAACGTAAGGAGAAATTCTTCATAATTAAGGTCCTTCAGGTAGGTTTGCTCCAAAGATTATCACAGCAACAAGCCTAGGTGTACTGGATTAATCTTCAATATGGGGCGAATCACCCCGCTTAATTGGGTATAATATGCGCCAGTTTTATTTTTATCTCATTCTGTAAAAGAGGCCTCCTTTGACCCAGTTTCGTCCCTGTATCGATTTACATCAAGGCAAAGTAAAGCAAATTGTTGGTGGTAGCTTGAATGACCAAGGTGCCGATACTAATTTTGTGAGTGCTTATGATGCGGCTTACTATGCTTCCTTATACAAGGAGCATAACTTACAAGGTGGGCATGTTATTGCACTAGGCCCAGGAAATAAGGACGAAGCACTTAAGGCACTATCGGCCTGGCCTCAAGGTTTACAATTTGGCGGGGGCGTTAATCATGAAAATGCCAGCGAGTTTTTGGAAGCAGGTGCGTCGCATTTGATCGTCACGTCTTACCTCTTCGAAGATGGGGAGCTATCTTCTGACAGAATTGAAAAGATAAAAGCGGAGACGGGAGCGGAGCGTTTAGTGATGGATCTGAGTTGCCGAAAAACCGAATCGGGTTGGAATATTGCGACGGATCGTTGGCAAACAGTGACCCGTACTCAGATTACCAAGAATACCCTCGCTGAGTTGGCAGGGCACTGCAATGAGTTTTTAATACATGCTGCCGATGTTGAAGGGCTACAAGCAGGAATTGATGAGGACCTGGTTTCTTTATTAGGAGAAATTTCCCCCATTCCAGTCACTTACGCTGGCGGTGCACGTTCTTTCGAAGACTTAAAATTGGTTCATCAGTTATCTGGCGGCAAGGTTGATCTGACAATAGGGAGTGCCTTGGATATTTTTGGGGGGGCGGGGCTTACACTTGATGAGTGCATCTCATGGAATGAAAATCGCTAGCTAGGTTTTGTTTTTCAAATGGGCCTTAATCAGAAAGTTTCTGGGGCTGACTGAACTCTCACAGAATGTCGATATTTGGCAATGATAGCCATTTTCCTCCAGAAACAAGCAGCGATCCAGTACCAGCCAGGTTTCCAACGCGCGCCTAAATAACATCCTTACCAGCTCTAGTTTTTCGTATTCTTGATACTTGGTTTGCCCCAGAGATTGGTAGTGTAAAAAGTCTATTGTTTGCGGCAGGTCAATATCTTTTAGCTGCGCACATTTTTTGCAAAAACGTTCGAAGCCTTCTTGAAGAATACGAATGCTGAGAGAGGGGCAAGGAAGGTATTGATCAGTATGTCTGATATCTTTTTGGAGCGTATCAAAGCCGAGTCGCCAAGCTTGTAGTTGTTTGCGCTTTCGGGTTTCAGCGGCCGATGCCGTATTACACTGTCTTGTCGCTAAACGCAAATCCTCATTGCTTAGGCTCAGTAGGGTAGTTCGGCCTACAAGTGATAGCGCCTGGTAGTTTTCAGAGCTATTGAAGCGGTGATAGCAGCATGGTGAGAAGGTCATTCTGTTAGAGTGACTTTCTACACCTTGCTTTAGCATATGTACATGCAGGCCACCGCAGGCATGCAAGGCAATTAGGTGATGGTTAGCTTCAAGCAGCTGAGACAGGTCATCATTCAATACATCACACTCTAGCGCCACAGTTTGATTGCTCAATTTTCTGGTGCGGGAAAGGATATTTGCCTGATTGACTAGCTGCGTATCAATCTCTAAACCGGTGACTTTTTGCTTGTATAGCTCTGATATTAATCGACCTAAATGCAACTTTCCGCAACACCATTCAATAAGCGGCGTTGTGGGTGGAGATTGGCTTTTGATAAAGGACTTTATCTGCGCTGCTTTTCTGCCAGGAATTCCTGTATCCCAAAATGCGGGTAGTTCTACTTCCTTTGTTGCTTTTGATGTCTCTGAAGCTGGAACGCTAATAAGTGAAAGGAGTTCAGACGCCACGGGGAAATAATTGGCTGCCGAGGCTAGTAAGTCCTGATCAGAAAGCTGAAGCGTATCAATATCATCTGAGCTAAGTGAACGTAACCAGGCTTGCAATTCGGGGTAATCATCCAAGCGAGAGTCAATACTAGAAAAAGCAGGCGGCTTCCAAAGATGCTCATAGCGTTTAAGGATTTGATCTAATTTCGTAAAACGAGCTTTCATCTGAATAAAAAGTTCTTAGGAGATCTTTAGATTATAAATTAGATATTCTATGACGAACGGATGCAAACACTTAAGCGCTTTTGTTTCGTTTGTTATCGAATTGTTACCCAGGTATGGAGCATGTGAGACGCTGGCCGATAAGGTTAATAAGGCTAGCGTAAGCGTCAGCTCAAGTTATCAGGCAAGCAAATTGCATCCAAACTTCATAAGCGTATAAAAGGCAAAAAACTGCCGAAAAATTGGCATTGAGAGGTGGATCATGGGTATTAATGCACAAGAACTCAATGATTATGTAATTCGTCCCGCACTCGCGGCTTTGGATGAACGCTCCCAATTTGCAGAACATTACTTATTGAAGCTAGCTTCTAAACGTTCCTCTTACGGTGAGCACTTGGTAGCCTCGAAGCAGTCTGATGGTTTAGGTATTTATGCGATTAGTCCTGAAAGTCACACCGCTTTATGGGATGAGTATTTAGCTTTTCAACCAGACCTGGCGAGTACCGTACGGGGTTTGGCTTCGCAAAGGGCATTTTTGGAAAACCCTCATGCTGAACTTGCAACCAATCTTGTTTATGCAAGCGCGATAGCCTGGTTGTTGACTCAGTACCGTAAGAATTGTGAGCAAGACCCGGTATCTGGATATGAGGATATTGCCTGATTTTCAAAGCAATTCTTAGAACGGCTTTACCTTGGCTATCTCTTCTTTCAAGCGTCGCTTATATTCATCCTGATCTTCGATATCTTTTAACTTTGCATAGATGGTTTGTAAGTCTTGTTTGTACTGTTTCATCTTCTTTACATCGTCGCTTAAGAAAATCGTATAAGCTTTCATTGAAAAGCCCAAGACCAGGATGAAAGGGAGCGATAGAAGTGAAATGGAATGTAGGGTCAGAACCACTAGCCACTTAAGCAAGCCAGAAACACTGTTCCTGTTATACAACGGTAAAGTGAGGGCGTTGGTCCAGACTGAATAGTTTTTTCGAAGAGCTTCAAGAGCTTTTTTGTGGCCGACCCAAGACGGTGTAAACATCGCAAGTAGATCATAGTCTTTGCCGTTATCGAGCCGAATACGCATATTGAAACCTTCAGAATATACAGAGGGAATTATAGTAAAGGTCTAGCAGGAATATGCCAAGTAATGAGGAACTATTTTATAGCTCCTGTGGTGCTTTGTTGAGGGGGGCTATTCGTGATTCGTTATACTGCTCTAAAGGAATTATTCGATATCCATCAGCTATTTGTAGTATCTTACTTCCCGCTGCCGATACTTTCTTTAAGCCTATAACAAACCCTACCAACAGACCTATACCGATGAGTACTAAGCCTATAATGGTGATAATTAACCAGCGATTGATACTGTCGACAATCGGCGTTACGGTTTCGTCCCGAACTGTTTTAAGTGACTGAGTTAGCAGCTCATTTGAAGGCTGTTGAGCCTTCTTAATGGTTTCGGGAAAGCTACCAGCTGCCCGATTGAGTTTGTTGGTCATGCTGTCTACTTTATCGGCCAAGTCATTAATCAAACGCAACTGCTCGGGAGAGAGATCCTGAAGATTTTCTGAAACCTCATCCAGGGCAAGAGATAGCTTTTCGCTAGCTTCTCGGAGAACTATGCCTGACTCCTTCAACTCCTTGATCTCAATATTAATAGAGACATATTTTCCAAGGTCTTCAGAGGGCTGTTCAGGTGAAGGCATCTCTATCGAATTTGCATAAAGCTTTGCGCTGATACTTAAGCTAAACAGTATTAGTATAAGGAGGGAGGTCGTAACGGCTTTCATTATAGGCTTGTCCTGTTATTGCTTTGGAAGGCGGATATTTACATCCACGGCATTACTAGGAAAGTGCAAATGTATCAAGCCAGTTTCCGGGTTGTTACGAGAAATAATCCAGCGCTGGCTGTCGACGCCTACTAAGGTTCCCGTTACGGGTACCTGTCGGTAGTCACTAGGTGCGATAACAACCTTACTGCCAATTCTATGGTCTGAGGTGTAACGCTTGTCTAGTTGCCGAGGTTGGGCTTCTCTCCCGATATCGATCGCCGTATCGATACTAATTTCATTGTCAGGAGAGTTGGTGAAAGCCTTCATTTTTTGGTACCAAGCCAACGCGGCTGTATTCTTGGAAATATCCTTTTTAAGGCCGACTTCCGTCAGAAACCAGAAACAATGATAAGCAGAGAAGTCTAGAATATTCGGTGTGTTACCACCGATAAACTCATTCGAGCTTAAGTTTTCTGATAGATAGCTTAGACCTTGCTTAATATGTTTGTTGGCTGATCTAGGGCTGCCGAGGGATACCGAGGCTTTGGCGCCCATTTCTATCCTGTCTTTCAAGAACAGAAGTAAATTCCATAAGCCTTTGTCTTTAGCAATACGTCGAAGTAATGATAAAGAGAATGCTTTATTTACACATGCAAAAAATAGCTTTGATTCAAGCCATTGTCTTTCAGTTAGAAGGCCTTGATTCAGAGCTTCGTTGGCTAACGATGGTTCGTCAGCGATAGCGGCGAGTTCATCAGCTATAAGGCTCGTATCACAAAAAATATCAGCTCCCACCTGTGCCACTGGTATTCTGTTATAACCTCCTGAAAGTAAGTCCAGTTTGCCTCGTGGCGGCGCTTCTGAGGTCAGACAGGAGGACCACTCTTGGTTGGTATAGCCAAGCATCGCTCTTATTTTTTCAGAGAAAGGAGACAGAGGGTAGTGGTGCAGTATTATGCTCATTGAAGATGTTCCAGAATAACAGGCTTAGTTGATATCCAGGCTATCTAAGCATAAAACTGTCTCGTGGTATAGTTCGCAATGCAAACTGCTGTATTTGGCTGTTGTGGCTAGGTGCTAGAACCAGGAGTGACGTATAGGCCGCTTCCGGAAAAACTGGCTCGATGACCTACATTGGTTAGCCTTAGTTTGTGTGATAAGGCTGCTACGTGTTTTGAGCAAGGTAATATGTTTTGAATATAAAGTGGTAATAAGCTCTGGATTGCTTTTTCTAATGAAAATCAGGTTAGTCGAAAGGCTGTTCTTGTTTCGTTGGAACTGAGAGTATGTGAATTATGTCGACTATCTATTCATGATATAAACGAATAACTCGAATATAGTTTGTGAATAAAATCCACTAATCTTTTAGGCTTGGACGGAATGTATGGTCGTTAATTTGACGAGGAGAGCGCTCTAAACTGTAGGGAGTAATAGGGGGTTAAGTCGTTAAGTAGAAGCACAAATAAAAACAGCCAGCTGACGCGAAGTCTAACTGACTGTATTTATTAGAATAATTGGTGGCTACACCGGGATTCGAACCTGGGACCCCATCATTATGAGTGATGTGCTCTAACCAACTGAGCTATGTAGCCAAAAGAGGCGCGTATTCTCTTGTTTTTACTGGAACTTGTCAAGCCAAAAATTTATAAAAAATACGCTTATATGCTATTGCTTAAACGTTGAAGCGGAAATGGATTACATCGCCATCTTGTACGATGTATTCTTTGCCTTCCAGACGCCATTTACCTGCGTCTTTGGCGCCGGCTTCACCGTTATTGTCGATAAAGTCATCATAGGCAATTACTTCGGCCCGAATGAAGCCTTTTTCGAAGTCTGTGTGAATCACTGCAGCGGCTTTAGGGGCAGGGTCGCCTTGCTTCATTGTCCAGGCGCGAACTTCTTTTACACCTGCAGTGAAGTAGGTTTGTAGACCAAGTAGCTCGTAGCCAGCTCTAATGACACGATCAAGGCCTGGCTCTTCCATGCCAAGGTCTGCTAAAAATTCATCGCGTTCTTCGTCATCCAGCTCAGCAATTTCTGCTTCTAGCTTATTACAGATCACGACGACTACAGCGTTTTCTTCTGCTGCGATTTCACGAACTTTATCTAGGTGAGGGTTGTCTTCAAAACCGTCTTCATCAACGTTGGCAATATACATTGTAGGCTTGATTGTAAGCAGGCAAAG
>NZ_LWGG01000611.1:0-350 GCF_001635365.1 Oleiphilus sp. HI0128
TGATATAGGTGGTGATAAAGCTTTGCCGTACTTCAGCTTTGAGGAAGATAACCCTTATCTGGGTTGGCGTGGTATACGTTTTACACTTGATAATAGTAGTATTTTTCTGGCTCAGATTCGAGCGTTACTTCGTGCAAACCTTGGGATTGGCAATATGAAAATTATGTTGCCGATGGTTAGCCGTGTAGAAGAAGTGGATGCGTTCAGAGAGTTGCTTGACCAAGCAGTGGCTCAGCTACTTGCAATGGGGCTTAAAGTTGCAAAGCCAAGCGTGGGTATAATGGTAGAGGTGCCAGCAGCAATGATGGCCCTGCCACACCTATCAAAGCGAATTGACTTTATATCTATTG
>NZ_LWGG01000612.1:0-257 GCF_001635365.1 Oleiphilus sp. HI0128
CAAGAAAGCTATTCGAGTGTCGATACTCTCTCGATGGGAATGTCTGGTGATATGGAACAGGCCATTGCCTGTGGCTCAACNATGGTCAGAGTTGGGACCGCTTTGTTTGGCGAACGCTAGAGCTTGGAAACAGTTTTTGAATTTTTGAACAGGAAGTGAACTAACAATGAACTTGAATGAACAAAAGATCTGCTTTATTGGCGCAGGTAACATGGCACACGCCATTGTTGGTGGCCTAGTAAAGAAAGGTTTAAACG
>NZ_LWGG01000613.1:0-467 GCF_001635365.1 Oleiphilus sp. HI0128
AAGCTTGAGGTTAATCGTTGATAGAATCTGCTCTCCGCACTTACTGACTGACCAGGTGTCAGGCGTCTGGAAATATTCCTCAATAAAACGTTCAACAGCCGTATGGCTTGCTTCGCGCCCCGCTTCAGCTGATGAAACACCGTCGGCAACGACGAGTGCACAACCTTTATTGTTAAGCAGATAGCTATCTTCTGGAACCTTGACGCCAGCCGAGTCTTCATTGATCGGTTTTATACCGGCGTCTGTTGAAAATGCAGCATCAATCTTAAGAATCTGGGCCATCGAGAAATCCTGAGTTTAGTGCTATAGCGTTACCTTAACGCAAAAATGCCCGCCGATGAAATAAGCCACCAGCAGGCACTCTAGACTAGCAAGTTTCTAACTAGCCAACATCAATCATATGAACTGTGCCATCTGGCAGTACTTCAGAGATCTGTCCTTTTGGCTCATCCATCATTGCAGCAATG
>NZ_LWGG01000614.1:0-493 GCF_001635365.1 Oleiphilus sp. HI0128
TAGGACTTAAAGTGCCTGCCGCCTCACAGGGAACGATGAATAATGTTGCGATGGGAGGGACAGCTCCGACGCCATGGAACTATTACGAGACAATCGCTGGTGGAGCAGGGGCAGGTGAGTTATTTGAAGGTATTACTGCGCGCCAGTGTCATATGACGAATACGCTTAACACGCCCATAGAGAGCCTGGAGCTTCATTATCCGATGCAGGTTATGCAATACGGTATTAGGGCGGGCTCTGGTGGCATAGGGGAGCATTCAGGTGGAGATGGCGTCATCCGCTCTTACCTGTTTAAGCAGGCGGCTCAGGTCACTTTGTTAACTGAGCGTCGCTCGAAAGCTCCGTGGGGACTCGAAGGTGGTGCTGAAGGGTGCCCAGGTAAAAATGTACTTAATGCTAGGGTGCTGGATGGTAAGGCAGAGTTTAAGGTAGGGGCGGGTGATGTTTTAACGATCAACACACCTGGTGGCGGAGCCTGGGGGGAGAAACTCTG
>NZ_LWGG01000615.1:0-1273 GCF_001635365.1 Oleiphilus sp. HI0128
AAATAGGCATAGCAGGAGCCAAGGCCGGGTTTCGACTTGTTACAAATACTATGTAGCCAATGTAAAGAGCTATCAGCAAAACCCCCGGCGCAACAGCGGCTCTAAACAGGTCGCCAACAGGTAAACCCAGTACATCGCCAAGAATAATTAAAATAATAGAAGGCGGCACGATTTGACCAAGGGTGCCCGATGCGCAAATGGTGCCGCAGCTGAGTTGTTTATCGTAGTTATACTTGAGCATGCAAGGCAGGGATATCAAACCCATCGCAACCACACTGGCACCGACTACACCGGTTGAGGCGGCGAGCAAAGAGCCGACGAGTATGGTGCTAATGGCTACGCCACCATTGAGTCTGCCGAATAACTGTGCCATCGATTCAAGGAGTTGCTCAGCCAGCTTGGTTTTCTGGAGTATGACGCCCATAAAAATGAACAAGGGAATAGCCATCAGAATGGTATTTTCCATAATGCTCTGTATGCGGTAGGGCATAAAAGCAAACAGCTCAAAACCCTCTGCCCAAATACCAAATGCCAGAGCCACTCCTGCAAAAGTAAAGGCGACGGGAAAGCCCAGCATCAGCATTAGCAGGGCAACCACGAACATGACGATACCGCTCATGACAAGCCGACCTCTTTGCTTCTTGGGTAAGCTTCTTTCCCAACGATTACACGGAGAGCCTGAGTGATCATGCTTAAACTTGCCAAACCAATCAGTATAAAAGACAAAGGAATCAGGCTCTTGATTAACCAGCGATGAGGTAGGCCGCCCGGGTCACCACTGCCTTCACCCATTTGATAAGACTCATAAGCAAAACCAAGGCTAAAGTGAGTCACAAGTATAATGAAGGGAAGGATAAGAATGAGCGTACCTAAGAGGTTAATCCAGGCCTTGGTCTGGTCTTGCCAGTGATCATAGAAAATATCCACGCGGACATGGGCATTTTCTTGAATCGCATAGGGAATACCTAGTAGAAACACGCAAGAGAAGAGATGCCACTCCAGTTCCTGCATACCGATCGATACATCATTAAAGCCATAGCGCATGACCACATCGTAGAAAACGTTGATGAGTAGTAAGAGCATGGCGCTAGCCGAGAGTACTCCGCATAAACGCGCAATGCTTTTAAACAGAGTATCCAGGGCTAGAATTACTTGCATAGTATTAACGTGCAGACCTTATCTTAGGGGGCTGTGCTATCTAAATAGGCCTTATCAGACATATTGGTCCAGGCACGTGCTTTTTCCAGATACTCTTTCTGAGACTTAAGCACTC
>NZ_LWGG01000616.1:0-404 GCF_001635365.1 Oleiphilus sp. HI0128
ACAAACTTCTGGTATCCGTGGCCCGGCGGCTTCAAAACTCTATAAGAGAAGTCGATACCATCGCTAGGATTGGTGGCGATGAGTTTGTTATTTTGCTTGAAGACCTCAGTAGCTCTCGCAAGCAAGTAGAGCAAGAAGCTCTTCAAGTTGCCCAACGAAGCCTTAAAGACCTTGAAAAACACTTTGAATTATCAGACCGACGTTACCGTATCGACGCGAGCATCGGCATAGCAGTCATCAACGAATTCGATTGCGATGCAATAGAACTGCTTAAGCACGCCGATGCCGCTATGTATGAAGCGAAAAAGACTCCCCACAAAAAAATATGCTTCCATAATGATGTGCTTCAGGAGTCCATTGATCACCGCCTACGTGTTGAAGGGGAAATCAATGATGCGCTGGAG
>NZ_LWGG01000617.1:0-267 GCF_001635365.1 Oleiphilus sp. HI0128
GCAGACCACTGAAAAGGAAATCACTGATTTAATTCGCTCTGACGCAACTGCCATTCATTCAATGCGTCCGAATCGCAATGATATTAACTCGATTCTCAACGAAGCCACCAACCTGATTTGGGGTAAAGCACGCTCTTGCTACTTCTCTTCCGTTGAGAGTTTAGAAGGCAATCGTATTTATGTCCCAACGCTGGTAAACCACTCTCAAAAACATATGTCCTTTGGTTCAACCGAGCCTCAACTATGCTTTAAGTTTAAGCTGATCGA
>NZ_LWGG01000618.1:0-610 GCF_001635365.1 Oleiphilus sp. HI0128
TCCATAGAAATTAGCTCTTAAATCGAAGATTTCTTCAGCCGTGTCAGACTGATTCTTAAGACTGTTTATTTGTGCGGTGAGCTTTTTTTCTTCGCGCTTATAGCGCATGCCTTGAGCCATCTTACTGGGCAGTTGGCTTTCGGCCTGAGCCATCAGCTGATCTTTTTCCTGCTCGCTTAGTGAACTGTCGCTGTTGATCAGTAAGCGCTGATAAGAATAGTCATCATAACGTTCTTCGTGACCGAACAAGGCTTCACTTAGTTCTTTACCGAGGTATTGTCGACGTGTGTTTTTTTTATCATCAAGCGCAGAGCGCAGCATTGTCAGGTTTTCCTGCTGACTGAAGTCTGTGTTCATGGCAAATTGCTCTGTACTCAGGTTGCCTTTATAAAGCAGATAATTGTCTGCTATTTCCTGGGCTTTCATCGTTGCTTCGCCAGACAAACTCATCTCAATATACTCGCGTATGCGTTCAATGACCTGGTCTTGTCCCTCGATATGAGAAGCCATAAGGAAATACTCGAATATGTTTTTGATGTTCTCATTGATGACTAGCTTCCCTTGAGGGTCAACTAAAAACTGTTCGATCGCTATATCAGACATATGCAGG